>DASZWQ010000132.1 GCA_035546535.1 Pirellulales bacterium
CCAACTCGGTTAATCCGCGGTCGCCGGAAGTGGTACGCTTCAGTAGCGGCCGGGTCGATGTTGGGAGAAGTCGTTGGCTCCCAAAACGGTGCGGCCCCGGTGGCTTGGAAAACCTCACTCCTCGGGCACATTCTGTGAGCACGGTCGTCGATCATCCGCCCACCGCCGCTGGATACGATCCGGCCGCCGAATACGGGCGTCGACTGGCCGCCCGCCAGGCGACGGTACATCGGGCCGCGCGGTGGAACGGGCGGATCGCGCTGGGCCGGCGGCTGATGCTGTTCGCCGTCATCGGTTACGTCGTCTTCGACCCCACCGAAGCGCAAGCCTTGATCCCCTTGGGCATCGCCCTGATCCCGCTTTTGTTTTGGCAAAACGCCGTATTGCGCGTGTGGCGCCGGGCGAGCCGCGCGGCCGCCTACTACGAGGGCGGACTGGCGCGACTCGAGAATCGCTGGATCGGCCGCGGTGCCGATGGCCGCCGCTACGTGAACGACGCACACCTGTACGCCGAGGATCTCGACATTTTCGGTCGCGGCTCGTTGTTTCAATTGCTCTGCACCGCGCAAACTCCTATGGGGCAGGACACGTTGGCCGGATGGCTGTCGTCGCCCGACGATCTGCCGGTGATCCGCACACGGCAGCAGTTGGTGCGCGAGATGGCTTCGAGCCTGGACCTGCGCGAGGCGCTCGCCTCGCTCGATGCCGACCTGGGCCGGGTTGTGCCCGGGGCCCTGGTACGATGGGCCGACGCGGCGGCGATCTGCCCGTCGCTCGTTTCGCGCGTCGTCGGCGTGGTGGCGGTGTGGGGCGCGACGATCGCATTCGTGGGCGCGCTGGCGGCGGGGGGCCGCTGGTGGCTGGCGTTCTTCGCTTTCGGCATTCTGGAAGCCGTGTTTTACCTTTCGCGCCGTGGCGCGGCGCGCGACGTCGGTCGGCACGTTGGAGACGCCGGGTTCGCGCTGGGCGTTCTCTATCGCCTGCGCGCGGAATTGCATCGACGCGCCGACGTGCCACGTGCGCTGGCCGGGCAAACCGCCGCGATCGACCGGGCTCTGGCGATGCCTTTCGGTTGGATGGCTGAAATCTACGGACTGTTCCTGCAGAACAGCTTTCTGCACGCCCTCAAGGTGCAAGGCATGCCGCTGTGGGAAATCTGGCGGCTGCGGGCACGCCCGGCCGTGCGCGCGGCGCTAGCCGCGGCGGGCGAAGTGGAGTCCCTCGCGGCGCTCAGCGCCTACGCCTACGAACGCCCCGCCGATCGTTACCCGGAGCTTGTCGACGATGGGCCGCTGTTTGCGGGCGAGGGGTTGGCCCACCCGCTGATGCCGCCCGGCGTGTGTGTGCCGAACGACGTGTCGCTCGGCGGCGAGCGATGCCTGGTGCTCATCAGCGGCTCGAACATGTCGGGCAAAAGCACGCTCCTGCGCACGGTCGGCACCAACACCGTGCTGGCCCTGGCCGGCGCGCCGGTGCGGGCCGCGCGGCTCACGGTTTCGCCGATCGTCCTCGGCACGGCCATGCGTTTTCGCGACAGCGTTCATGAAGGGGCATCTTATTTTTATGCCGTGCTGAAGCGGCTGCGAACTGTACTCGACGTCGTCGATCGTCGGCGGCCACTTTTATTTCTGTTCGATGAAATCCTGCAGGGCACCAATTCGCAAGACCGTCTGACCGGCGCCGAGGCTCTGATGCGCAAGCTGCTCGACGCCGGCGCGATCGGCCTGATGACCACGCACGATCTGGCACTGACGCAGATCGTCGACGATCTGGCGCCGCGCGCCGTGAACATGCACTGCGAAGACCAGGTCGAAAACGGCCAGATGACCTTCGACTACAAGCTCCGCCCCGGGGTAGTCACCAAGAGCAACGCCCTGGCGCTCATGCGTGCGATGGGGCTGGACGTGTAGCGGCCACGGAAAAGGCGACCGGCAGATTTCGCAGATTGATTGAAAGCCCGGCAACTCACTCCGCGTCGCTCTCGGCCAGGTCTTGGATGTGCGCGAGTACGCGCTGGTGAATGCGGTGGATCAACAGGTCGGACCATAGCGTCCAGTAGGCTTGCGGGAACATGTTGATCGTGTACCAGGTGCGTCCGACGAGCCGCGTCCTGCCATCGGGCAAGCTTTCCAGCGCGAACTCGCCCCGCTGACTACGCAGGTGATGATCCAAGTGCGGTGGACGGATGCCGCGGTAAGGACTTAGCTCGAACATCGGGTCAGGCTGATCCGTCACGTCGAACGCCAGCCGGCGCGGCTCGTCCCATGCGGTGATCGGCTCGACGAATTCTCCCGTTGTGAACTCGCAGTAGCGCACCGCGCCCGCGCCGTGGCCCACGATCCGCGCGCGTTCCGGGCAGGCAATGCCCCATCGGAAATACCAGGCGCGCTCTGCCGGCAAATCTGGAAAGCTGACGACGCGCTCCCAAACCGCCGGCGCAGGTGCGTCGATTTCGACGGTGCTGGTTACGACGCGCTCGACAGGTTGGGCGACATACGCTTCGACCGCGGCCACCAGCGGCAACACGAACACGGCGGCCATGAGGTCGGATTGCCTCGGGCGCGCTCCCTCGGCAATCGCTTTGCCCAGGAGCGCCCCCATGGCTCCGGTCGGAATCAATGTCGGCATGGCCATGGCAATGCATACCACTCCCTCCAGGGCGAACAGCAATAACGCCACGCAGGCCAACGCCAAGCAAGCAATTCCAACGGCCATCGACGAACTGCGGCTGTACGCGTGTTGGCGGTTATAAACGTACGCGGCGGTCGCCGACATAAGCAGTGGCGTGCCGATGAACAGCGCAGCGCCGTAATTCTCGAACAGGAAAACGCTGACCGCCATCATGACACCACCGACCGCAAAGCCCGCAAATACGGCCAGGACAGCGTCGCGCGGCTGATTATGTCCCCGAGGCATTCGCGCGGCCGGTGTCCAAGTCTCGTCCGCGCTGCTCGGCTCGCCGCACATGGCGGCCATGAATCCCAGATTGATGATCGGAATGAGGACCAGGAACCCCGCCCACGGAGAGTGCCCCGCGTCGGCGACGCGCCGTACACTCATCGAAAGGGCGATCCAGAGAAATGGAAGCGACCAGACGAACATCGCCCAGGCCAACCACTCAGGCGCTTGGGCCAACAGCTGCGTCCTCGCACTCAGCAGAGGATTTATGAAATCCCACGGCATGTACGTGGCGGACGCAAAGTACCAAATCGCCAGCGCTTCGACAGCGTACTTCAGCGCCATCAGCGTGATGCCCACGCCCGCATATTGTCCGCGCGTGACGCGCTGCGACACGCCGAAGATCAGCCGTAGCCAATCCGCAAACCGCGTAGGACGATTTCTAACTGGCGCTGCCGGTTCTTGCGCGGTCATCGGAATGCCTGCGGGCCGAGTGGCACGTGCGATAACCCGAACGGGGTCCGCGCACAGGGCCTGTGATTGAACCGCAGGAGCTGGCTGTCAATAACGGACTTTTTCCCTCGCCACCAAAACCAAGGCGCGCGCGACACCCGCCTTCTATTGAGCATGGGTGGTCGGTTCGTCACGCCTTCGGCTCGGTCATGCTCCACGGATCGAGGGCTTTTTTCAGCGTGTCGGCCGGCAGGATTTGTCGCTCCTGGCACAATTCGCGGATGGTCTTGCCCGATTTCATCGCTTCCTTGGCGAGCTTCGCCGATTCGTCGTAGCCGATGTAGGGAATCAGGCTCGTCACCATCGACAGGCTTTTCTCGACGCTGGCCTCGCAGGCCGCGGCGTTGGCTTCCATTTCTTCGGCGCAGAAATCGACGAACGCCCGCGTCACGCCTGACAAGAGGGCGATGCTTTCGAGCGTCGTCTGGCCCATGACCGGCATCATGATGTTCAACTGGAACTGCCCGCCGGCGGCGCCGCTGATTGCGATCGTTTGATCGTTCCCCATCACGCGCGCCGCGACCTGCATCATGCTTTCGCACATCACGGGATTGACCTTGCCCGGCATGATCGAGCTGCCGGGCTGCCGGTCGGGCAGCATGACTTCGTAGAACGCGCAGCGCGGGCCCGAGCCCAGCCAGCGAATATTGTTCGACACGTTGAACAGGGTCATGGCAATGGTGCGCAGCAGGCCGTGGCATTCGACCAGTCCGTCGCGCTGGGCATTGGCCTCGAAATGATTCTTGGCTTCGACGA
Source organism: Pirellulales bacterium (assembly GCA_035546535.1). NCBI lineage: Bacteria > Pseudomonadati > Planctomycetota > Planctomycetia > Pirellulales > Pirellulales bacterium. The sequence continues at coordinate 4,168 of DASZWQ010000132.1, forward strand.
AGGCGATGCCCGTCTCGCGCACCAGGGCCGCGGCCACGCGGCGGCCGAACTCGGGATGCGTGTTGATGCCGGCGCCGACCGCGGTGCCGCCGGCGGGCAGCTCCAAGATCGATTTCTGTGCCAGACGCGCGCGTTCGATCGACAGTTCGATCTGCCGGGCGAAGCCGCCGAATTCCTGCCCCAGCCGCAGCGGCGTGGCGTCGGCCAGATGCGTGCGGCCGATCTTGATGATCTTATCCCATTCCTTTGCTTTTCGCGCGAGCACGGCGTGCAGCCGGTCGAGCGCGGGAATCAGATCGTGCTCGATCGCGCGGCCGACAGCCACGTGGATGGCCGTGGGGAACATGTCGTTGGTGCTTTGCCCCATGTTCACGTGATCGTTGGGATGGATCGGCTTGTCGGCCTTGAAGCGATCGCCGCCGGTGATTTCGATGGCGCGATTGCTGATCACCTCGTTGGCGTTCATGTTGCTCGACGTGCCCGACCCCGTCTGAAAGACGTCGATCGGGAACTGATTGTCAAACTGGCCGTCGGCCACTTCGCGGCAAGCCTGCATGAGCGCGGCCACCTGCTTGTCGTTGAGCGGGTTTTTGCCGGTGCCGGTCAGCTTGCCCAGGTCGTTATTGGCCGTGGCGGCGGCGAGTTTGACGAGCCCGAGCGCGTGAATCAACGGTGGCGGCAACTGCCAGCCCGACACGGGAAAATTTTCGACCGCCCGCTGCGTCTGGGCGCTGTAATAGGCCTGGGCCGGAACGCGCACCTCACCCATCGAGTCGCGTTCGATACGGAAGTCGGACATCGGTACCCTCGGTGCGAATAATCTATCGTTGCGAAGCAGAAAAAAGACGTCAGCCAAGCGCGTTCATAATAGTGTCTCTTCACGCGAGCCGACAGGGCCACCGCATGTGCCTTCGGGTCCGCCAAATCAAGTCGCTCGAGCGCCGGCTAGCGCGTGATCAGCAGCTCGGGGCGCGCGATCGTCAGATTGGCGGCCACCACGGCGCTGACCTGCGTGCCGCTGATGTCGAGCGTGACGAGCTTCGGGAAACCGGAGAAAGCACGCACGGCCTCGTCGGTAATCTTCGTATTCCGCAGCGAGAGCATTGTCAGCTGGGGTAGAGCCGATAACGCTACCAGGGCACGATCCGACACTTGCGTGCCGTCGAGTCGAAGCCATTGCAAATCGGTCAACGTGGCCAGTACGTCCAGGCTCGCATCGCTAATGTTCGTGTCGACGAGTTCGAGCGATTCGAGATGGCTCAGCCCAGCGAGATGTGCAAGAGCTTCGTCCGTCGTCGGGGTTTTGGAAAGATTCAATTCTCGCAGCGACGGCAATAATGCCACTTCGGCCAGTGCGTCGGGGACGAGCGCGTCGCTCGACAGATCGAGCTCGCGCAGCTGCGCGCATGACGCCAGGTTCTTCAGTCCCACGCCGGTTACGGGCGTGTTCGAAAGATCGAGGCGCTGCAGCTGCGCGCACGACGCCAGGCTTTTCAATCCCACGCCGGTTACACGCGTGTTCGACAGGTCGAGATACTTCAGCCTGGTCGCTAGCGCGATATGGGCGAATACCGCGTCGTCCACGTTCGCGCAGCGCCTGAGGCTGAGAAAGGTCAGCCGCGGACATGCGTTCAGATCGGCCAGTTGCTCCTTGGTGACGTTCGATCCTTCGAGGCCCAGCCCTTGTAAATTCGTCAGACTCGCCAGCCCGGCCAAGGCGGGCCCCTCGAGCCGCGCTTGCGATAGCCGGATCGATCGCAGGGAGGGACTTGCCGCCAGGCTTTGCAACAATTCGGCGTCGACCGCCGTATCGGTGAACGAAGCTGTATTCAGTTTTTTAAACCGGGCGAGTTCCGCGGCCGTTTCGGGCCCAAGTTGCACCTCGGACAGTTCGAGCCATTGAACGTCGGCAAACGGCCCGAGGAGAGCGGCCACTTCGCCATCGGTCAGCCGTGGATTTCGCAGCGAGAGAGAATCGGCCTTGGCCAGAAAAGCCTCGCCCCCAAGCGCGCGGAGCCAATCCGATCGGTTGGCGCTGAGAGTAACATCGCCGCCGGCCGCGCGAAGAGCGTAAACGCCGGGCGACAGCCACGGCTCGTGCCAGCGAAACTTGAAGATCACGCCCACGAGCGCCACGGCAACGCACAAGACGACGAGCGAGCGCCGCAACTGCGGAGAGGAAACACGCGGCGCCGACGTTGAGGTGGGCACGTGCGGCGGTGAAACGGCACTGGGCTTGTCGTCACTCGACGCGTGCATGGCGGTGCTAAGCTTCGTGTCGTTGGGCGTGGTAACCGAGATGGAGTGCGCCCGGTTACACGTGCAGCCGGCAACTGCCGTCGTCGCAGCTTTCCACGCGGCCGAACCGGTAGCGACGATTGGCCACTTGCCGATACATCCAGCTCCACAGCGGCATCGTGCCGGGCAGGTGCAAGAGCGGCGCCAGCCACCACAGCCTTGGCAACCGGCGCGACAGATAACGAATGGCCGCCGCGCCGCCATGCCGGCCGCCGCGGCGATCGATGATCCACATCTCGCGCATCAGATCGTCGTACGACAAATCGGGATAGCGCACCGCGACGCGCGAATCGTGCAGCGACAAGTACGCCAGCCGACCGGCCGCGAACCAGCGCTCGATGAAGCGAATTTGCGCCGTGCAGATCCGGCAGTTGCCGTCGTAAATCACCAGGTCCGCCAGCGGACGCTGATCAGGTCCCGGCAAGGCGGACTGACTGGGCGCGACAGACGTTTCTAACACGCTGGCCATGGCAGGAACTCTCGAACGGGCAAGCGCTCACCCCGGAAAGGGACAAGGAATTATACCCCCTGGTCCCGCATTCTTGAAAACCCGGGCTTTCCGGTCCTGGTGCTAACCGCCAGAAAGCCTTGGATTTAACCGCAAATGCGCCCGATCGAAGGGAGGGCTGTCGCGGCCCGGAACGTTTCCAGGCATCCAACGCGCGGGTCAAGAAATACAATCCGCAGTGTTCATGCCGCCCGAGCGGCACCCGAAGGCATGAAAATATGCGTTGGCGGTTATGTTTCGACGTTGGCTTCCGGGCGATTTACTGAGCAGATTTCACAGATTCCGCAGATTTATCGAGCCGGAAGCTGCCCGCGACAAGCACGCGATCCATGCAGTGCTCATGATCGACGCCAGCAATACCTCATCGGTGACATCTGCGCAATCTGCGGATGTGTGGACAAGCTCTTACGGCAAGCAGCGATTCATGGGGCAGCGGCCGCGGCCGGCTCGGCGGCGTCGAGCTTTTGCAAATCGGCCGTTAGCTCATCGATCAAATGCGTCAGCCCCTTGATCTTCTGTTCTTTGTTCTCCAGCTCGGCCGCATCGCGGCGCGAGACCTGAAGCTGCTGAG
>DASZWQ010000133.1 GCA_035546535.1 Pirellulales bacterium
GGCTCGCCAACAGTCCCGCCAATCCCCAAAAAAACATCATCCATGTCGCCGCGGTTCGTGATGGGCAATAGATCCGGCCCGCAACTCCACAAAAAGGGAACGCCGGCCGCGATCGTCCAATCCCACCGAGAGGCTACACCGTGCCGGATCTTCTCGACCGTGGGCACGCCATGCGGAAAGTAGCGAAAGCTGTCGCCGCTGTAGGGATCGCGCGGCAACTTCTGAAAATATTCGCCGACCAGTTCATCGAGCGACACCGGAAGCGAGCCGTGTTCCAAACGATGCCCCTCGAGGCCCAATAACAGTAGCGTTGCATTCAACTGCGCCTGTTGCTCGAGCCACAGCCTGACGTCGGCGCCCCAATAGCCATGGGTGAGCATGCCCAGCACCGGAGTCGTTTGCCGAACGGAGTTTTGATAAAGCTGTATTTCCTGCTGCTGCAACCGAGCGGTCGGCTGGCCCGCGCGGACCGCGTTTTCGACCGCTTGAACGTGCCTCAGTTGCTCGGAAGTCAGGTAATCGAGCGCGCGCCGGGCTCGGTATACCTCCCACGGCATCAGGTAATGCAAGAGCGTGTATCGCAGCACGTTGGCGGCACGATGGGGGTTCTCCGAGATCGCATCCGAATCGAGCGCGAGCAGGCGCTCGTCCCAGACATACGTCGCCTTGACCACGTCAGTCGGCGGAAGCACCATTTGCTGCCAGTTTTCGATGGCGCCGATCGCCTGGCGCAACAGCTCCGGCGTCTGACCTGGCCGGGTTGCCCAGTAGCGGGCAATCACGTCCAGGGTCCGCCACGCAACCCGGTTGCCACTGGGTTGGAATTGATGCGCGGACATGTGCGCAGAGAAGCGGAGCAGTGCTATTTCACAATCGAGCGCCCCCGCAAGGTCACCCGCTTCGATTCGACGATACGCTTCGGTGCCGATCAGGGATTCCAGGACCGATACTCTCCACAAATGTTCACCCGAGCGATCAAAAGCGCAGCTCGTGCGGGCGGTAGTTTCCAGGGCCAACTTAAGCGGCTCGCGATTGGCCTCCAGCCAGGCGAGCATGTTTTTTTGACGTGGATTGGCGAATGACCTGATCCAATCACGCCGTGCCGAGATCTCGTGAAAGTAGGGAGCCGTGTCGAGCAAGCCAGCCAATCCGGCCACTAGATGATCGCCGCGGCCAACGGAAGGGTCGCCACCTTCCCACAACCGGGAATCAACCATGCTCGCCGCGCGAAGATACATTTGTGCCGTCTCGCGCGCCGCGGGCGTCACTTGATCGACATACTGTTCGGGCGAGAAGCCCGGCTCAACCACCGGAATCTGCAGAATGCGGAACGACGCCGTCGCGATACCCACGGCCAAGATCGGCACGGCCAGCGACAGACCCAAGCGCGTCCACGGCCACCAGCCCGATCGCTCGGCGATCCAATGAGGCGCTCGCAACCACGTAACCCACAACATGATCAGCGGGAGCGGCGCGATCGAAATCAGCCAATTAACGCCCAGGGCGCTCATCCCGACGGACCATGCCACCATGACGGCCGCCAGGATCACGCCCATGAAGGCCGCGATGATGCCGCTGCGCAACAGCATCGAGCAAAGCTGTCCGCTCGCGTAAGTAAGCGATACCAAAACCGCTAAGGTAAGGATCGCGGGCAGTTGAAAGAGGGTGCCCGTGAAGCTGCCCGGTGTCCGCTCGTTGTAGACATACGAGTGGTCGATATGATCGACGAGCAGCGATAGGTCCTTGAATATGACCGCCACCCACAACGGCGTCGCGACCGCAAGAAACAAGAAGATCACCGTTCCCCATACCGAGAGCCGATTGAGCCACACCATGCGCGGGCGAACCGGGCGTTCGCCAAAGAACCGATATTGCGAGCGTTCCTGGTCGGCGTAAAAAGTCGACGCTCCCATGAGCGCCGTGAAGAATGCGGCCAAGACGATTGCCGAATTGGCGTTCGTATCCCTGGCCCCGTCCGGCGTGAGCATCCAGAGGGTCAACAGCGTGCCGATGCCCAGGTAGATTGCCATCATCCGCCACGTTTGGCGCAGCTCTTGCCACACCAGACGGCCAAAGGCGCCGCGCCAGGTCGAGCCTTGGGGCGGGCGCCTCGCCGCGGCCGCGGCGCGCTCTTGGGCAGCCGTGGTTGCGGCGCGGCGCCGCTTGATGCGCACTGTGCCCCATTCCAACCAGCGCTGCCCGATGGCGATGTCGATCAGGAAAACGCCCGCCGACAGAGCGAAGATCGTTACGCTCCAGTTGCGGCCGTACTCGTCCGGGTTTGTTCCGTAAACCGGACCTGCCATCAGCGTTTGGATGAAAGTGCCCAAATACGTTACGAGCACCGCCACGCCGGCGCCGACGCAGGCCGCCACTAGCGGGCGCTTGAGCAAGAGCGAGCAGAGCAATCCGCAGGCGAACACGTCGCAGGCGATGGCGGCAAGCGCAAACGGATCGCGCGGCTTTCCATTTGCCCAAATGCCAATACGCTCGACGGGCTCCATCAATCCTACGGCCTGCCACACCCGAACAATTAACAACAGCACGGCTGCCAGCGCCAGCGTGCTCGCGATGGCCAGCGCGACCTTCGGCACGAAAAGCCGACCACTGCCGACTGGCAGCGTCGTCAGGAACGTGTCTGTCCCCTCTTCGCGCTCGACGGCAAACAGAATCGCGCCTGCCGCCAGCGCGTAGAGCGCGATGAATACCGACACGACGATGTCGAACGTCTGGTACGCCTCACCAGTAGCAAGAAACAGCCAGGCAATCGCTTGTACCGCGACGACAATCGCCACTACCGCGATCCAAAACGCGCGCAGCACCCGGTATTCCTTCCAGAGAACGCGGCGGAAGACGTCGGTGGTCATCATTCGTGGGCAGCCGGCAGAGGGCTGCGGGCAGTGAAGAAAAGTAGTCAGTAGGCGGTAGTCGGTAGTCAGTAAGGAATGGATGGACAGATTCAGTTGCTTGCGCCGCCTTGTATCGCGGTTTCGCTTGATCGGGATGACTCAGAGTCGCGAGCCGGTCCCGATCGCATGTAGGCCACGAAAATCTCTTCCAGCGTCGGCCGGCGCGATTCCACGTCGCGCACGGCCGTCTGGCGGCGCAGCCCTGCCACGTCCTCGTCGGTCAGGCCACGGGCCAGGATTTGCCATTGGCGGGCCTTGCGGCGCTCGCGCAAGATCTCGCCCGTCACGCGCGGCATGGCCACGCCGTCGTCGAGCGTGAACGTCAAGGCCTTCACGCTGTCCTTCAACTCATCCAGACGCTCGACCAGGACCAGGCGCCCTTCGTGGACGATCGCCACGTAATCGGCCACTCGCTCGACCTCGTGAATCTGATGGCTCGACAGCAAGACGGTCCGGCCGGCCGCTGCTAAGTCGACCATGCTCTCCAGGAACTCGCGCCGCACCATGGTGTCCAAGCCCGAGGTCGGCTCGTCGAGCAATAGCACATCGGGCTGATGCGCAAGGGCGAGCGATAATGCGACCTTGGCCCGCGTTCCCTTCGAGAGCGCCTTGATCTTACGATCTGCCGGCACGCCAAAGTCGGAAATCAACTGATCGTAATGTTTGACATAGTCGCCGCCGTAGAACCCGGCCGTGAACCAGCCGATCTCGGCGACCGTCATCCAGTCGTACAAGGTCGGCCGCTCGGGCACATAGCCAACGTGCCGCAAAAGTTCGATCTGCCGGCCACGCGTGTCGCGTCCCAGCACTTCAGCAAAACCTTCGTCAGGCTCGACCAGGCCCAAGAGCAGGCGGATGGCCGTCGTCTTGCCGGCGCCGTTTTCGCCCAACAGGGCAAAGACGCAGCCTGCGGGCACCTCGAATGAAACGCGATCGAGCGCGGTCTGATTGCCGTAGCGCTTGGTCACGTTGGACAGCCGGAGAGCCGGGGGCATCAAGAATCTCCTTCTGCGGTCATGGCGCGCAATTCGGTATCCACCAGCCGACGAAGGTCGTCGGCCGAGAGTTGGCTCTGCTGGGCCTCGAGCAGAACCTGCCGTAGGCGGGCGCGGATCAGATCGACGGTCTCCCTCCGGCAACGATCGCGCGCCGCCTCGGCCACTTCGAGCCCTGTGCCGCGGACCGACGCCAGCACCCCGTCGGTCTGCAATTGTCGATACGCGCGGGCCACGGTGTTGGGATTGACGGCCAACTCCCGGGCAAGCTCGCGCACCGAGGGAATCATCTCGCCGGGCTTCACCGCCTCGCGGGCGACGGCGAACTTCACCTGGCGGACGATCTGCTCGTAAACGGCCACGCCGTTGGCAGGATCTATGGCAAAAAACATGGCGATCACCTACTGTATTAGCGTATTAGTACAGTAGTTGGCGGGCCCCGTCAAGCAGATTCTTCTGAGGGTCGCCGTTGTTGATTACTGCATCGCGCAAGCGTCAACAAGCTTGCCGACATGCGCGACAAGTCCCGCTTCGAATTGGTGGCGTGCAACAACAGCGATGCCACACGACTCGCGACCCGAATGGCTAGCGGCCCTCGCGCCGTTGGTGGTGAATGCCGCCGCTCCCTCTCCCTTCGGGAGACGGTCGGGGTGAGGGAGCCGTGCTATTCGATCTGAGATTCTTTCAACCCGATAGATTTGAATCCCCCTCACCCTAGCAGCCTGTTGAAAAAAGCCCTCGTGGCTTTTTTCAATCTCGCCAAGTGCGAAGCAAAGCTTCGCACGGCTCGCAAAATAACGACTTACGTCGATATTTTGCCATCGCATCCCTGCGATGTCGCAGCCCGTTGAGTTCTTCAACAGGCTGCTAGCCCTCTCCCGGTGGGAGAGGGGACAGATTTCAACCGCCGTCCTTTGAAGCTCTGATCCGTTGAACGGCATGAAACAGTGCTTCCAACACTGCGTCCAAGTCACCGAGCACCGCGTGGTTCCAGAATCGCAACACTTGATTGGTTGTCGAGCCAAGAATGCCGATCGGGTGGCGTCGTCGCGGCGCGATTCAGCCGAATTATGTTGACCGCCGTCGAGCTCGATCGCCATTCGCAATTCGTCGCAATAAGAATCGAGAACATCGGGCGCAACGGGATGTTGCCGGCGAAACTTCACGCCGAGAAATCGCCGCCCACGCAATAGAGACCAGATCAGGCCCTCTGCGTCCGTTTGGCGCAATCGCAGTTCGCGGGCGAACTCCAGCAGATCGTTCGGCAGCGGCGATTTGTGGCGCGCGGGCATGGGAGCCAGCTTAGAGAATCGAACTGAGATTGGCGAATAACTTCGACTGGTATCTCCCCTCACCCTGACCCTCTCCCGGTGGGAGAGGGAAAGACCGCGCTGGCTCCTTCTCCCAACGGCCCAACGCGAGAGGGCAAGGCCGCGATCCTCCCTCTCCCTTCGGGAGAGGGTCGCGGTGAGGGAGCCCGCTAACCGCATCCATCGCACTAACGGAAGCTGAATGCCCTCACCCTGCCCTCTCCCGGAGGGAGAGGGTTTCCATCGGTCAGCCTTTGCCCAACGGCGCGTCAGCGTCGACTGCGTCACGCGCCGCGATGACGTGGCGGATCACTTCGTGCATGCGCGCTTCGTCGGTAAACGGCGACAGCACGTACGATTTGAGCGCCGAGATCGGCACGCCGAAATCGCTGTGCGTGTAGGCGTCGGTCATGGAAATGACGATGCCATGCCCCGTGAGCGCCTCGGCGTGGACACGTTCGAATACGCGGCGGTTGTAGGCGTTCAGCTCGGCCACTTGCTGCTGGAAACGTGGGTCCGATCGTTCGCGCTCCTTGATCGTGAACGTGTCGACGCCGTGCGGATAAACGCGGAACAGCGTCACGGGTCCGACGTTCTCTTCGTTCAACACCGTAAGGTCCGGATGCGCGACGAGCGCCTCGCGCAACACTTCCGCCATCTCGACGATGTGCCCCAAAAGCACTCGTAGCCCTTCGCGTCCCAAGAGCAGCATGTTCGCCAGCGCCGCCATCGGCCCGGTCGCGCTGCGGCTCGTCTCGAGCGTGAACATACCCGGGTGGTGCATGCCCGACTGGAACAAATAGGGCAACGACTCTCGTGGCCGCAAGATATGCCGCAAATCCTCACGATCGCGAAAGATCACGAGCGACGAGATGTACGGTGCAAAGCCTGTCTTATGAAAATCGATGCTGATCGAATCGGCCAGCCCCAGATGGCGAATGCGGTGATGCGCTTTGGCCAGGGCGCGTACGGTGCGGCCGCGAAAGCCCAGTTCGTTCCGCAAAAAGTCGTAATCGTTGAACACGCTCCAAGCCCAGCCGATCACGGCGTCGGCATGGATGTGGGGCGTGTAATCGAGCGAGAACTCGCCGACGAGCTCGTCGCGCAGCGCGTGAATTCGCAACAAATCGTCGATGCCAAAGGCGTCGGTCGAGCCCATCGTGGCCACGATCGCGGCGATGCGTTTGCCGGCGCGCAGCGCCTGGCGCGCGGCCTCGGCCAGCAGAGCGAGATCTACGGAATGGTCACTCTCGGTCGGCACGAGCACGACGTTATCTTGTCCGATACCGAGCCAGGCCGAGACGTTGCTCGTGCAGGCGTGGCTGTGAGCGCTCGCCAGCACGACGGTCGGCTGCGATAAGCCAGTTCGTAAAGCGCCGGGCACGGCCTTCTCGAGCCCGACCTTCACGCCGTAGAGCATTCCGCCGGTGCCGCCAAAGGTGAAGACGCCGCCGGATTTTTCGGCGTCATAACCGACCAGTTCGGCGGCCATGGCCGTGGCGCGCACTTCCGCGGCGGAAAAGCCGCGCCCGCTTTCGTCGCTCACCAGGTTGGGATTATAGGTCGAAGCGAGCAACACGCCGATGATGCTGGCGATCGAGGGATGCGAAATCACGTTGATCTGGCTGCGCGGATGCCCCCACAGGAACATCCCTTCCAGGTGCTTGACCAGGTCCGAGATCACCTGCTCGAGCGGTTCCCCCTGCTGCGTCACGCGGGCCGCCAGCGCGGCCGCGAAATCGGGCTCGACCGGCGCGCCGAGAATCGGCGCCTGCGATTTCAGCGCATCGACCCGATCGAGCGCACGCAGCACCGAGAAGGCCACGTAGGCGTCGTGAACGGGGTCCGAGACCGGCTGCGGAAACTCGCGCCGCAATTGGTCGAGCAATTCTCGATAGCGAGGGGGCATGCGATGGACGCCGGAATGGGCACCCGACGAAAAATTCGCGAGCTAGCGCCGGTGCTCAAGACTCCGTAAACGCCGTCGCGTGCTACCAACGAATCTTATCGGGAAAGAACTCGGCGGCCAGATCCTCGTAATACGGTCGCAACTTCTCGACGTCCGGACGCTCGGCGCTCTTGGTGTACAGGTCGTAAGGACTGAACTTGCGCACCCAGCGGAACATCTCTTCGTCGTGCTTGTTCATCAGATGCCCGTACTGCTTCTCGCGATGGATCGGATAGCACGAGTGGTAACGGAGCATGTACAGCCCTTCCTCGGGCAAGTAATCCTTGGCGATATGGTACATGTACTCGTCGTGTCCCCACGACATGAGCACATTGTCCAGACCGCAGCGTTCGCTGTAGATTCCCAGCGGCGTCTGGTACTCGGGCACGCTCTTGTCGGGGTTATCGGCAAAGAACTCGGCGAAGACGATTTCTTCCGAATAGGCACAGCCGACCGGGAAGGTATCGCCGACGACGGCCCATTGCGGCTCGCCGAAAAGGCAAAGGATCTTGCCCAGGTCGTGGATCAAGCCCGACAGAATGAACCAGCGCGGATGGCCGTCGCGGCGAATGGCCTCGGCCGTTTGCAGGCAGTGCTCGATTTGCGAAAAGTCGGTATCGGGATCGCTGTCGTCGACCAGCGTGTTGAGGAATTCGAGAGCTTCCCAGATGCTCATCTCGCGTTTGTTCTGCGCGAAATATTCGTCGCGCTTCTGGCGCACGAAATCGAGCGTCTGGTAGCGATGGTTCAGCCGGTAGAACTCGCGCACGCTGGGGCGGGCCGACTCGCGATGGTTGCGAAATTCCTTGGGCGACTTCTTCGTCCCCTCGGCATGGACGACTCCCTCGGGCACCGCTTCCGGCTCGGGCTCAGGGTAACGACGCTTGAGATCGTCTTCCCATTCATCAAGGCTGGCCAAGGGGTTGGCGTCGTTCGGAGACGTTTTGTCGACCATCTTGGAGACTCCGTGCTGACCGGTGCGCGAGACCACTGAACCACACGACGATTGTATCGTGAAACGGCCACCCGAGGCTAGTTCGACCAAAACCGCTGCCGGACCTGATCGAGCGTGACGGCGGCGATAATAATCGCGCCGATCACGATGTCCTGGATCGGGTTTCGCCAGCCCAGCAGGGTGCAACCGCTCGCGATCACGGCCATCATGACCGCCCCGGTGACGGTACCCAGCACCGATCCGCGCCCGCCCGTCAGGCTGCCTCCGCCGATCACCACGGCGGCGATGAATTTCAGCTCCATGCCGATGCCGGACATGGGATTTCCGCTCGAGAGCCGGGCGAACTGGTACGTGCCGGCGATCCCGACGAACAGGCCGCCGAGCGTGTATACCGCGATTTTCATCAGCGGCACGTTGATGCCGCACAGCCGGGCCGTCTGCTCATTCGACCCCAGCGCAAAAACGTAGCGGCCGAAAACGGTATAGCGAAGCACCAAGGCCAGGATCACCGCCAGCACCAGAGCCAGCCACACACCCCAGGCGACGTTCGGCACGTGCAAAGCTTCGATCAGCCATGCTGGGTCGGGTCGTGGCGTCACCATGGTCTCGAAAGCGTGCGGAATATCGGCCAGCGGCGGGCGGATCGTCGTCTCATTGGCGATGTATTTCGCGATGCCCAGATAAATCGTCATCGTCCCCAGCGTGACGATAAACGGCACCACGCGCAGGGCGCTCACCAGCACGCCGTTGACGAACCCGGTCAGGCAGCCGGTTCCGATAGCCGCCGCGATCGAAACCGGCGCGGAATACCCGGCGTTCAAGAACCAGGCCAGCACGGTGGCCGACAGGGCGAGCGCCGTGCCCGCCGCCAGGTCGATGCCGCCGGCGATGATGATCACGGTCATGCCCAGCGCCGCCACGATCACGGGTGACGCCTGCACGGCGATCGTGCGCGTGTTCTGGTGCGTGAAGAAGACCGATTTGCCGTTCTTCAGTTGGTCGGCCTCGCCGAAGATGCCGATCACCACAAACAGCACCAACAACGGTCCCAAGGCACTGGCGAGCGCCGTCAAGCGGCGCGGCGCGGAAGGGAGCGACGGGCGGGCATTTTCCGGGGGCGAGGAATCGCTCACGACTCGTCCCCTCCGATCGCGCAGGCCATCACCGCTTCCTCGTTCCAAGCGCTCGTCGGTCGGATTTCGCGCAGGTTGCCGCGCGACATGACGCCCACCCGATCACACACGGCCAATAGTTCCGGCAAATACGAGCTGACGAAGATCACGCTCTTGCCGCTGGCGGCCAGCTCTCCCATGCGCCGATAGATTTCCGCTTTCGTGCCTACGTCGATGCCGCGCGTCGGTTCGTCTAAGAGCAGCACGTCGGCCCCCTGGTGCAGCACACGGGCCAGCGCCACCTTCTGTTGATTGCCGCCCGACAGTTCCTTGACCAGTTGCTGCGGCCCGGCGGCCTTCACCTCCAATTGAGCCACCCAATCGCGGACGGCTGCCTCGCGGCGTCGCAAGTTGATCCAGCCCCAGCGACTGTAAGGCCGCAACCGGCTGAGCGTCAGATTGTCGGCGATCGACAGCTCTTGCGCGAGCCCTTCCGCTTTACGATCCTCCGAAACCAGCCCGAGCCCGGCCCTCATGCGAGCGCGCGGCGTGGGGCGCGGGCAGAAGCTGGCGACGCGCAGGCTTCCGTCGCGCACCGGATCGAGACCGAAGATGCAGCGCAGCAATTCCGTGCGTCCCGCCCCGACCAGGCCCGCGATGCCCAGGATTTCGCCGCGGCGCAGCTCGAAGGAAACGTTCCGCGGCGTTTTCAGACCGCTGAGGGCATCGAGCGCCAGGATCGGCTCGCCCGGCGTGTGCGGCACGGTAGGAAATAGATCGTTGACGCTGCGACCGACCATCAGGGATACGATCGTCGCCTCGCTCGCCCCGGAAAGGCTGCCGCTGCCGACCGTTTGCCCATCGCGCAGCACGGTGTATCGCTGGGCAATGCGGCGAATCTCCTCGAGGAAATGGCTGATGTAGATCACGCCCAGGCCCGACTCGCGCAGCCTCTCGATCACCTGAAACAGGTGCTCGACATCGTGAGCCGTGAGCGAGCTGGTCGGCTCGTCGAAGACGATCACCTTGGGCGCCAGGACCAGGGCCCGGGCGATCTCGACCAGTTGCCGCGCGCCGACGGAAAGTTGCCGTACCGGCGTCTCGGGCCGCAGGTCGGGATGGCCCAGGGTCGCCAGCGCCTCGCGAACTTTCGCCCGCTGCACGCCGCGCCGCAGCCAGCCGAAACGGTGCTCCTCCTGGCCGAGCATGATGTTGTCCTCCACGCTCAAATCGGGCGCGAGGTTCAGCTCCTGATAGATCATGGCCACGCCCGCCTGCCGCGCCTGCTGCGGGCCGCTGGGAGCGTAGCTCCGCCCGTCGAGGTACATCTCGCCCGCGTCCGGCCGATGCGCGCCGGAGAGCACCTTCATGAGGGTGCTTTTGCCGGCCCCGTTTTCGCCGATCAGGGCCATCACTTCGCCGGCGCGTACCGATAGCTCGACGTCGGCCAGGGCGCGCGTGGCGCCAAAGCTCTTCGAGATGCCGTGCATCGACAAAAGCGCAGAACGATCGGGCATGCGGGCGTGGAACGGCCGGCTAGGGTGCGACGACGAATTGTCGGACCGCGGCGCGAGCGGGCCGAAACACCCATGCTAACACCCGGCGGCGAGCCAACCTAGGGAGCGCTGGCGAAAATGAAGGCCGTAAGCAGGGAACGCGGAAACCCCCTCTCAGTAGCGCGCCCCGTCGACAAACATTCCCTGTGATGGAACCTTCACCCACACTACCGGTCAGCAGTGCGCTCGCTGCGATGGCCCTACTCCTATTTCTACCGTGTCCAAAGCCGAGCCCCCAGAATAACAAGCAACGTCAAAGCACCGAATACCGTGAGAACGATTGCAGATGGCTCGGGCACGAACGCCAGGCCAACGGGATGGCTTAAGCCGCTCGCGAATGTGCTTCGAGTGCCGTCCGGCGAGAACTTAAAAATCTTCCCAGAGTATTCGTCGGCCTCGTACAAGTTTCCGCTCGAATCGAAGGCGAGGTTGGCGGGATAGAATAATCCCGTGGCGAAGACAGAAAGATTACCATCGGGTGTTATTTTGTCGATCTCCCCCGTCGCATTGCCTTGCGTCACGAATAGATTTCCGTTTGCATCGAACGCCAAGCCCTCAGGGTAGATAAGTCCCGTCGCATAGACCGACTCGCTTCCATCGGGCGCAACCTTTAAGATCGAGGCGGTTGGGGCCGTCAGGCTTGGCGAATTCGTGACGTACAGGTTCCCTTGGGCATCGAATGTTAGCGCATAGGGGCGGGTCGCATTCGCGAAAAGTACGGGCTGCGCATTGCTTGTGAATTTATAGACGCCGTTGGTTTCCCATTGCGCTCCGAAGAGATTGCCGGCCGAATCAAAAGCCAGTCCCACAACCTGTCCCTTGATTTGCGTGACCGTCGAGCGCGTTCCACTTGGGGTAAATCTATATAAGACCGTTCCATCCTGATCCGTTTCGAAGACATTGCCGCTGGCGTCGACCGCGATACCGCTCGAAGCGAAGTAGTTTGCAGGTCCCGCAAACTGGGAAACGCCGCCGGACGAGCTGATCTTGTAAATGCCACCGGGATCATCGTAACTAGTTACATAGAGGCTTTCCGCTATCGAGACCGTCGGGCGGCACAACAGGATTTCGACCACCAGGAACGCTGATAAGACGAACAAACGTGCGAGCATGAGCGTTGTTTCCGGGGAGAAAAGAAGGGGATGCCAAAATTGCGCTCGTGTTGTGGCCAGCGTTTCGCCAGAGGTGGCAGGCCGTCAACTAACGCGAATAAGTAGGCCATTCGCAATTGCAAACGGGAGCTTCATCTCCGACGGCGACAAAGTCGTGAGCGGGCCAACCCCAGCGGCGCCAGACCGCCCAGACTGGCGAGGATGAACGCCGATGGTTCGGGTAACGAAGTAGCTTCCAATTGACCGCTGAAGACCGCATCGAAGTTACCAAAAGGCGTGATAAGTGGGACATCGGCAAGAATGGGAATGCTGTACGTTCCCAGAATAAATGAGCCATTGCCAGCGCCGGAAATCATGCCGCTCGCGTTAGCAACAGACATTTGCCCGTGCATGAAGGGCTCGCCGCTGTCGTCGTTCAGATTGTAATCCAGACTTCCCGCGGAAAACCCGAACGTCAGCCCCGTGGTGTCGAAAGCCCCGCCGGCAATCGGAGTTGAACCCTGCAACGTCGCTACAAGTGACCGGAAGTCGACATATCCGAGAAGTTCGGCGATGCCGAAGTCGGGCGGCACGTTTGCCTGTTGAAAGACCAGGCCGAA
>DASZWQ010000134.1 GCA_035546535.1 Pirellulales bacterium
TTCGCCGTCGGGCGAGACGGCCACGGCGTCCGGCGTGCTCCCCTCGGGCGCTTTCGGGAAAAGCGTCGTCATGATCGTCTCGGTCACCACGCCGCGCCGCGTGTCGATCACCGACACGCAGTTACTCGAGGCGCAACTGACAAACAGCCGATCGTCCGTGGGATGCAGCGCCAATTGATTGGGATGCTCGCCAACGCCGATTCGCGCCGCTACGCGCAAATCGGCCGGATCGACGGCCAACACCTTCCGGTCAGCCCAGTCCGAAACGTACAGCCGCGAGCCATTGCGGGCCATCACAATGTCGTACGGCCGGTTGCCGATCTTGGCCACCCGATCCTCGGCTTTGTGGTCGAGGTCGATCGCCCTTAGCGTGCCGGAATTGATATCCAGCGAATATAGCGTCTTGCCGTCGCGCGACAGGGCCACGCCGCTGCGGAACCGGCGGTCGGCCCGGCGCTCTTCTCGCGAGCGTTTCGATTCGTCGGGCTCATCGGCGCTGGTTCGCGAAAGTTCATTTCCCTTAAGCGCGTAAGCGTGCAGCATGTCGGCGCCGCCGCCCGACCACCAGATTTGGTCCTGCGCGGCGCTCGCGGCCAGGCCGAACCAGCTTTGCCGCGCACGTTCGGAATCGACGATCTTCTTGTCGACCAGGTCCACGAGGCACAGTTCGTGCTGGTTGTAACCGCTGCTGGCGACCAGCGCATGCCGACTGTCGGCCAGCGGGATGATCCCCAGCGGCATGTCGGTTAGCGTGACCTGTTCGCCGGCCGGAGTGAGGGTCCAGCCATTGGGTAAGAGAAATCCGTTGTCCGTCTTCCCAGCGGTGCGCGCTGCGGGCTGCGCCCCGTCAGCCGCGCGGAGCGCCGAACTGACGAGGACGACGATCGCGCAAACCAATCCGGCAGCCTTCCAGTAACGGCGCATAAGGCAAATCCTCCGGCATCCGAAAGTCCAAGCGCTCCCCGCATTGGGGGCGTGGGGGAGCTTTATCGTAGCGGGCGAGAGTATCGCAAACTAGCGAGGACCACGAGCCGCCATTGTGCCAAGGGTTTACGGCGCTTCGTCCGTGTCTTTTCCACTTATTTTCTACGAGATTCTGACCACATCGCTCCTCGCAAGTCGATGCGCCACAACTGCACACTCGTTCTCATGCTCGGCTTCGCGGTCGGCACAGCAGAACGAAGCGGCGTATGCGGAAAGCTCCTCCTCGACGACAGGAATGTGCTATTCGGAAATCGCTGCTGGGCTCTGGCGCACGGCAAGTGTTGCTGCCGATGTTACCAGGCGGCGCGCACCTGTCGCATCCAAACTGATCGACCTAAGGCCATTGGCCGTTTTGCCCCTTCAATTGTTCACCCCGGTGCTTTTAAATGGGGGGCGACGCAAGCCAGGCCGGAAACGGCAACATAAACTGGTCCCGCCGTCTTAGAAAATGGGCGTCGCAACAGTTCGCTGCACAAGGAACGCTGCCGCATGCGCGCAAAGAAGCTAGGCCGCTCGCTGAACGATCGTGATCTCGCCGCTAAGGTCCATCCGCTGCGGTATCTGAACAACTGGACCAACCTGCTGTACATCGCCGCCGATTACGCGGTGCTCGTCACGCTGCTGGCCGGCACGATCGTGCTCTGTCACAACCGCGCTGCCTGGGGCATTCCTTGGGTAGCCTTGGCCCCAACCGTGCTGGTGTCGATATTCCTGATCGGCGCTTGTCAGCATCGGCTGGCGGGTATGGGGCACGAAGGGGCCCATTACATGCTGATGAAGAACCGGGTGCTCAGTGAACTGATCTCCGACGTCTTCTGCATGTTTCCGATCTTTACCACCACCGAGCAATACCGGCAGATTCATCTCGGCCATCACGAATACACCAACGACTGGGACCGCGATCCCGAAATCTTGAACGTCGCCGAGACGCGCCGTATGGCCGACTTTCCCATGACGCCGTGGGAAGTATTCAAGAACTTTGCGCTGCACTTGCTGTGGCCGCCGACGCTGCTGCGCTACACCTGGGACATGATTTACGTCAACGCGCTTGGCAATGGCGTGCATCCCTACGAACGCGATGACGCCCCCGCCCGACACCCTGGCAAAACGATCCGTAATTTCCGACCGGCTACCTGGCTGGGGCTCGGCTACGTGGCCGTGATGGCCATCGGTATCGGCGTCGCCGGGCTGACCGGCCCGGCGTGGCTGCTGGCCGTCTCGCCCCTGGCGTTCTGGGGCGCCGCGTGCGCCGTCGTGTGGCTCCTGCCCGAGTCGTACTTCTTTCAGTCGAAGCTGAAACCGGTCTACTCGGTGCGGATCACCAGCATGTTGCGGCTGGCGTCGCTGACGATTTTGCAAACCGTGCTTTCGGTTGCGTACTATCGCACTGGTACGAACTACGCGATTTACTTTTGGCTTTTGTGGGTGCTGCCGCTGGGGACGAGCTTCCCTTATCTGATGCTGCTGCGCGACCTGGTGCAGCACGCCAACGCCGACGATGGCAAGCTGACCAACAGCCGCGTCGTGTTCTGCCATCCGTTCATTCGCTGGGCAATGTTCGTCTACGGCCAGGACGCCCACCTGACGCACCATCTCTATCCTGCGGTGCCGCATTACAATCTGCCGCGTTTGCACCAGCTATTGAAGGAAGAGAACGCGGAATACGCCGAGCACGTGGTCGAGTGCCACGGGCTGGTGGTGCCCGGCAAGCCCGGCGCGCTGACCGGAATCGAGGTGTTGCGCGTGCCGACGCGGGAGCCGCTCGAAGACGCCGCGGCCGAGCATGTCGGCTCCGGCGATCCCCTGTCCGTCTAGTTGCTGCGCTCCTCGTTCGAGGTCGCCGTGCTTTTCCGCCACAGGCGGTTAAGCATGTTTCCCCCGGGCAAGCGTCCATCTTGTCGGGCATGGACACGACCCCTTCTACGGTCCATGCTGTACGGCAGGCCAGACGCCTTTGGTTCGGCGTCGCGCTCGGCACCTATTGGAAGGCACCATGCAGATCGTCTCGTGGCCGCGATTGGCCGCCGCTTATTTCGTTGCTCTTCACGTTTTCGGAGTCGTCTCGCGGAGCTTCGCCGACGAGACGGTTCCGCTGGCCGATCTCGGCGAGGAAGTCACGGTTTATTCAGACGCCCACGGCATCCCGCACGTCTTCGCCCGCAATTGGAACGACGCCGCGCGCGCCCTAGGCTATCTGCACGCCAGCGACCGGCTGTGGCAGATGGATATGTTCCGCAGGCAAGCCTCGGGCGTTACGGCCGAGCTCTTGGGCAAGGATGCACTTCCGCATGATATCCTGATGCGGCAGCTCGGTATCCGCCGCACGTGCGAAGCGCTATGGAACGGCGGCGGTCTGCCCGAGGCGCTCCGCGCTGAGCTGGTGGCGTACGCCGCCGGCGTCAACGCGCGCATCGCGACGCTTGATGAAAAAACCCTGCCGCCGTATTTCGCTGCGCTCGGCTATCGCCCGGCGCCGTGGACCCCCGTCGATTCGCTGGTTTTCTCCAAGTACATGGGCTGGGACCAGTCGGGCACGCTCGACGATCTCTGGTTCGGCACGATCGTCGAGAAACTGGGCGTGCAGGCGGTCGAAGAGTTGTGGCCGCTCGAACGTCCCTACGAGATTCCCACGATCAAGGCGCAAGCGGATCGAAGCAAAATGACTTCGTCGCTGCGACCGCTGCCGTTCATGGTTGGCGTGTATGAGCGCACGCTGGCCGCGCACGCCCACGTAAGCTGGCTGGGGCGCGGCGGCAGCTTCGGCAGCAACAACTGGGCTGTTGACGGTACGAAGACCGCGACGGGAAAACCAATCCTTTGCAGCGATCCGCACCTCGGCTTTACGCTCCCCGCGATCTGGTACGCCGCGCACGTTTCGGTCAACGGCGAGAATGTCGCCGGCGTGACCTTTGCCGGGTCGCCTTTTGTCGTTATCGGACACAACGACCGCGTCGCCTGGGGCATCACCAACATGCAGGCCGACGCCGTCGATTTCTTCGTCGAGACGATCAATCCCGACAACGCGCAAGAATACAAGCACCGCGGCGCGTGGCAGCCGCTCGCGCGGATTACGGAACACATTCCTGTCCGGGGCGAAGCCGCGCACGAGCTGCACATCGATTCCACACTGCACGGCCCCTTGATTCGTCGCGAAGATAAGGCGATTGCCCTGGCATGGACGGGCCTGACGCCCACGACCGACCTGATGGCGATCTGGGGCATGGGGCGCGCCAAGGATCGCCAGCAATTCCTCGCCGCGCTCGACAAGCTGGAAGTGCCCGCGCTGAACATCGTATACGCCGACGTCGACGGCAATATCATGATGCATCCTTGCGGCAAGCTGCCAGTGCGCACGCGTGGTCAGGGACGCATTCCCATGGACGGCGCGAGCGGAGACAACGATTGGCAAGGGATGATTCCACGCAGCGAACTGCCGCTCGCGGTGAACCCGGCCGAGCACTTTGTCGCTTCCGCCAATGGCCGCCCGACGCCGCTGGGCTATCCGCATTATTTGGGCTGGATGTGGGACGCCAGTTACCGGATTCGCCGCATCAACGAGATGTTGTCGGCCGCCGACAAGCTTTCGATCGATACGATGAAGCCGATCCAGTGCGATGCCTTTGACAAGGCGGCCGAGCGCTTCGTTCCCAAGTTGATCGAAGCGCATAAAGACGCGCCGCCGGCCGATCCCGTTGCCCAACGGGCGCTGGCTGAACTGGCGAAGTGGGACTTCATCGCCGATGCCGACGCGATTGGCCCGATCATCTGGCTGCGGTGGTTCAACTTCTATCGTGACCAGGTGTGGAACGACGAATGGACCAGCCGTGGCATTCAGCAGCCCGGCGGCTCGTGGGGATTTAGCGGCACGAACCGGCGCGAGCCAATGGTCGAGGTGCTGGAATACATCACGCGCGAGGATCCGCAGTCGGCCTGGTTCGACGATCGCACGACGCCGCAACGCGAAACCCGCGACGATATCATGCGCACCTCGTTTGCCGCCGCTGCTGCTGCTTTGAAGGCGCAGTTCGGCGAGGACGTCGCCAAATGGAACTGGGGATCGATCAACATCCTGGCTATTGGCTCGCTGGCGCGGCAGCCTGATTTGGCGCGCACCGGCCCATCGGTGGTTGGCACCTCGTTCACCGTGAACCCGGGCAGTGGCGGCGGCACGGTCGGCGGCGGCGCCTCGTGGCGCATGATCGTAGACCTGGCCGATCCCGCGCGCTCGGTAGGCGTCTATCCGGGCGGTCAGAGCGAGCACCCGGCCAGCCCGCTCTATTCCGACTTGATGGAGCCTTGGGCCAAAGGGGAGTACTTGTCGCTTCACGCGTTGGGTTCGCCCGATAAGCTGCCCGACGCGGCAAAGGCGAAAAAGATCGCGTTCGTGAAACCTTGAACGATGTCGGCTGTGCGACCAATCCGATTTCGACCTGATTGCGTACTGCTGTCCGCAGACCCGAGCACCGGCCGGGCACATTTGTCGGCCGCGCACCATTCTTCCCCAAGGCGGATCCCATGAATAATGCCAATTTCATGCATAATGACAAGCGGCGGTTGTTCGGTTTGTGTTTCAGATTCCTGGGCGTGTTGGCATTGGTAGTCTCCGTGAGGCAAACGACCGCCGGCGAGACGGCTCTCGATCGCTACACGGCCAAGGCCGATCCCGTCTTTGCTTGGAAGCTGGCCGCCCGCATACCCGGCGACGGCTACACGACCTTCATCATCGATCTGACGTCGCAAACGTGGCGTTCGGCGGACGAAGTCGATCGGCCGGTCTGGAAACACTGGCTGTCGATCGTCAAACCTGCGAAGGCCGCGGGCGATACCGCGTTCCTGTACATCGGCGGCGGTAAGAATGGCGGAGACGTGCCACAGGTCGCTCCGCAGCGCGTCATCGACCTGGCGGTCGGCACAAATACCGTCGTCGCCGAACTGGGTCAGGTACCGAACCAGCCGCTGTATTTTGCCGACTCGAAAGAGGCTGGCCGTTCCGAAGACGACCTGATTGCTTACACGCGCATCAAGTACATCAATACCCACGACGAGACGTGGCTCGTGCGGTTGGCGATGGTGAAAAGCGGCATCCGCGCCATGGATGCCATGCAGCAGTTCCTCGCTTCGGACGAGGGAGGCAAGCAAAAGATCGAACACTTCGTCGTGGCCGGCGGCTCGAAGCGCGGCTGGACCACCTGGCTCGTCGGCGCGATGGATAAGCGTGTCAGCGCGATCATTCCCATCGTGATCGATGCGCTCAATTCTGAAGTGATTACGCGCCACCATTACGAGGCGTACGGATTCTTTTCGCCGGCTTTGAACGACTACGTGCGTCACAAGGTTTTTCCCGACAAGGTCGGCACGCCTGAATACCGCGAGGTCCTCCAGATCGAGGATCCGTACAACTACCGCGATCGCGAGCGGTTGAAGATTCCCAAGTTCTTGATCAACGCCTCGGGCGATCAATTCTTCCTGCCCGACAACTCGCAGTTCTATTACGCGGCGCTTCCTGAAGAAAAGCACTTGCGCTACGTCCCCAACGCCAAGCACAATCTGGAAGGGAGCGACGCGCGCGAGAGCATCGAAGCCTTCTACCAGGCGATCCTCAGCAATCGGCCGCGCCCCCACTTCACCTGGACCAAGGACAAAGACGGCACGCTGACCGTCACCGCCCAGGAAACGCCGCAGGCGGTAAACCTGTGGCAGGCCACGAATCCCGAGGCGCGCGATTTCCGCGTCGACACGATCGGCAAGGCCTGGACGAGCACGTCGCTGTCGGCCGCCAGGCCGGGCACCTACGTCGGGCATGTTCCGCAGCCGGCAAAGGGTTTCACCGCCTTCTTTGTGGAGCTGGTTTACCCCAGCGGCAGCCGCTATCCGTTCAAGTTCACGACCGAAGTCAGCGTGGTGCCTGATATTTTGCCGTTCAAGTTCGAGGATGCGCTGAAAAAGTAACTGCCGGCGTGGATGTGACAATTCGGCGCTTCTGCAAATCTGCCGAATTTTCTTGACCCCACGGCAATCTGGGCGCCGCGTCGGCTCGTACTTTAGGCGGTGTGTCTTTGCGACTCCCGCAAGCAAAGCGACACCTGCCCGTGGCTTCGGCGCGCTAGCGAGACGGTCGCGCCCTTCGAGCTTCCCTGCGTCGTTGCGCAGCCGGCTCGCTGCGCGCCGACGGCCACGGGACGGTTATGCCCGCCGACAATTCTGCAGGAGTAACTCCCGCAGGCGACGGTTTCGGCTGTCAGGGGCGTTCGTTCCAAGTGGCAAGGAACTGCTACTGCACGCATCTTCGGCCCTCTCCCGGAAGACTTCGGGCGAATCTCGGCCTATCCGCCGCCTGCCTCTAGTGGCCTGAGCGTACGCAGCTTCGTTGGTTTCGACGCACGAAACTGCAGCATGCCTCTCGTCGCCTAGCGGTACTGCGCAAGGGTTTCCACTGCGCGCACGCGTCGCTGGATCGCACGCCGCGGCCTCGCCGTGAGATTTCGCTTCCGGGCTGGTTTCGTGTGCATTTCCGCGCACAGCCCGCGTTGCCTTGCTTTCCATATCTTCGAGGAACACCATGCGAAATAAAATCTCGACACTCTTGAGTGTTTGCCTGCTCTACGGCCTGGCAGAGGCTGCGTGCGCAGCCACAGGCTATCAACAACAAAACCTGGTTTCCGACGGCTTCGTGCCCGCGGCGCATATCGATCCGAATCTGGTGAATCCGTGGGGGCTGGTCTTTAACCCGGTGGGCTTCTCCTGGGTTGCCGACAACGGCAGTGGGCTATCGACGTTGTACGACGGCAACGGCGTCGCCCAATCGCTGGTTGTTTCCGTGCCAGGCGACGATGGTCCCGCCGCTCCGACGGGCATTGTTTTCAACGGCTCGAACGACTTTGTCGTCAACGACGGCGCAGGGGGCCACTCCGGTCCGAGTGCTTTCATTTTCGCCAGCGAAGACGGCACGATCTCGGGCTGGTCGCCCGCGGTGCCGCCGCCGGCGCCGTCGACCGCCGCTCAGGTGGCCGTTCCCGCCGCCGGGGGCGCCGTCTTCAAGGGTCTGGCCATTGGCACGAGCGCCGGCTCCCAATTCATCTATGCGACCGACTTCCACAATAACCGCATCGACGTGTTCAATAGCTCGTTTGCACCCGTGGTTCCATCCGGCTCATTCTCGGACCCGAACCTGCCAGCCGGCTTTGCTCCGTTTGGCATTCAAAACATTGGCAACCAGCTATTCGTTACCTACGCCAAGCAGGACGGCGCCGCGCACGACGACGTGCCTGGCGCCGGCAACGGCTTCGTCGACGTGTACGATTTGACCGGTCACTTGATCCAGCGCCTGGTCTCGGGCGGAGCGCTCAACTCGCCGTGGGGTTTGGCCATGGCGCCATCGAACTTCGGACAGTTCAGCAATGATTTGCTGGTCGGGAACTTTGGCGATGGCACGATCCACGCCTACGATCCAACCACCGGCACGCTCCTGGGCACCCTCAGCGACCAAAATGGCAATCCGCTGGTCAACGACGGCCTGTGGGCGCTGCAGTTCGGCAATGGATTATTTAACCAGGCGACCAATGCGCTCTTTTTCACAGCCGGACCAGACGGCGAAGCACACGGTCTCTACGGCAGCCTTACGGCGGCGCCCGAACCGTCGACACTGGTCATCGCCGGATTGGGCGCATGTCTCTTGGTCGTGGCTCGCGCGCGAGGCCGGTTTATCCGTCAGGGCGCACACTAAGAATTAAGAATTGCGTTGAGGGGATGGCGCTACGGGACGAGTGCGTGGAGTGTCGGGAGTGGCGCGGCGTGTGGCTCAGTTCACCGCCGCGCTACTCCTTTTCTGGCTCCTTGCGCAGCTCGATCCAGTGCGTGAGAGCATTCCCTGCGCGTTTGCCGGGGCGTGACATGGCAATCAGCGAGCCACCCAGCACGTCGTCGCGCCGCTTCACCTCCAGTTGCAAGTCGTAAGGCGTGCGCGCGGTGTCGGCGGTTTGCAGGTCGCCCGTCATGCGGCCGCGCAGCCAGCCGTCGCGAAATCTTGGCCGGTTCAGCAGCGTTTCTAATTGCCCTTCGATTTGCACGTGTACGTCGCCGTCTCTGTGGACGCTAAGGGTCACCGGCAGATCGCGCTCGTAGGTGTGTACGTGCCCCTTCCAGGTTCCGGCCAGCGACATCAAGTCCGTGTCGGCATCCGCCGGTGGTGCCTGAAAGCGGAAGTTGCCGTTGTCCTTGCCTTCGCTGCTGGCCGACGGCGGCATCAGTACGTCGAGAATCTCCTTGGAGATGGAAAAGGGCAGCCCCGAATTCGAGTTGGCCAGCACCACCACGGCCAGCCGTTTGCCAGGGACCAGCGTCAAGAGCGTGTTCACGCCCCCCATGCCGCCTGAGTGCGAGACCATCGTTTCGCCTTGTGCGTTTTTGTCGACGAACCAGCCGACGCCGTATCCCTGATCCTTGCCGCTGCTTGACGTCGGCTCCTGCATGTGACGGCGCCGCGTGTCGGAAATGATCTCGCGCTGATCCGGTTGCCGGTCGCCCAAGTGGAACATGCCAAAGCGCACCAGGTCGTGGGCGCTTGCATAGACCGCCGATCCGCCCGGATGATCGAAATCGTAAAACGGGATGCGCAACCCGTCGGTACCGTAGCGCACGGCCTCGTATTTCTCCAGCCCCGGGCCGATATCAACCGACATGTGCGTGAGCCCCAGCGGCAGAAAGACTTCTTCGCGCATGAAATCGGCGAACGGCTTGTCAGCCGCGCGCGAAATGACGTAATCGATGATGCCATAGCCGAGGTTCGAATATTGAAAGCGCTCGCCCGGCGCCGTCACCAGGTTGCCGTAGCGGCGGATGGTTTCGTCCATCGACGGTCGGCGATACGGCTCGTCGGCATAAAAGAACTGGTAGTGCAGCGGCAATCCCGAGGAATGATTGGCTACCCGCCGCACCGTGGCATCCGCGGCATTGCCGACCCGGGCGATCAGCTTGGCCTCGCCGAGATAATCATTGATCGGCTTGTCGAGATCGATCTTGCCGCGCTCGATCAGCACTGCCAGACCCGTGGCCGTGATCGGCTTCGAGATCGAGGCTAGCGAATACATCGTGTGCTCGTTCGCAGGCACACGGTTCTCGCGATCGGCCCAGCCGAAGCCTTGCTCCCACACGATCTGCCCGTCGCGAGCCACGGCCACGGCGATCGACGGCGTGCCGCGCTTGGTCAATTCGTCGGGAATCTTCTGGCGGATGGCGTCGAATTCATCGGCGGCTACCAGGGCGACGCCCGTAGCGACAAACAGCAGCGTGAGAACACAATGGCCCAAGCATTTCAGTTTCAAAGCATGCTCCTTGAATTCGCCGGGCGAGCCCGGCGGCTAATTAACGGCTCGACGACGCGTGCCTTCACCGACTACCGGCTCCCGACTACTGCCACGATTCCGCCCGCCGCGACAATCTGCCGCTGCCGCCCCCACGACTGTAATTCGTCGCGCAGCGGTTGTCGAATCGCTCCGCGGCACCCGGCGCGTTATAGTGGCGCCGGCGAATCTCCCAGCCGCACCTGGCGGTGGCGGCAGCGCGGGAAGAGTCGTTCTCACGCGGCTTTTCAACGGAATCATTAACATGCCTCGTTGGTTCATTCCAGCGTCGGCCGCGCTGTTGTTCGCGCCGGGTTTGCTTCACGCTCAACCAGCGGATGGTAGTGCTGCACCGCAACAAACGGCCGCAACTCAGGCCGTCGAAAGCCCGCCGCAGTTCGATGTGATTCTGCGCGGCGGGATGATTTACGACGGTACCGGAGCCCGGCCGGGCACGGGCGACGTGGCCATTAGCGGTGATCGCATAGCCGCCGTCGGCGACTTGCGCACCGCGCGGGCCAAGCGCGAGATCGACGCGCGCGGCCTGGCCGTCGCGCCAGGCTTCATCAACATGCTTTCCTGGGCCACGGTGTCGCTGTTGCAGGATGGTCGCTCGCAAAGCGACATTCGCCAGGGAGTCACGCTCGAAGTTTTCGGCGAAGGCTGGTCGATGGGCCCGTTGAACGCCCGTATGAAGCGCGATATGGCCGACGGTCAGGGGGACATCAAATACGCCATCCCTTGGTCGACGCTGGGTGAGTATCTGGAATACCTCGTTGCGCACGGCGTGTCGTGCAACGTGGCATCGTTCGTTGGCGCCACCACCATTCGCATTCACGTGCTGGGCTACGAAAATCGCGCGCCTTCGCCTGCCGAACTCGAACAGATGCGCACGCTGGTGCGGCAGGCGATGGAAGAAGGGGCGCTGGGCGTCGGTTCCTCGCTCATCTACGCCCCGGCATTTTACGCCGACACGCCCGAGCTCATCGAATTGTGCAAGGTTGCCGGCGAATACCAAGGGATGTACATCTCGCACATGCGCAGCGAGGGAAACAAACTGACCGAAGCGATCGACGAGCTGATCCGCATCGCGCGCGAGGCACGGATTCCGGCGGAAATCTATCACCTCAAGGCGGCCGGCCGTGACAACTGGTCGAAGCGTCCGCGCGCCATTCAGATGATCGAAGCGGCCCGCGCCGCCGGCACGCGCATCACGGCCGACATGTACGTGTACACGGCCGGCTCGACGGGCCTCAACGGCTCGATGCCCCCCTGGGTGCAAGAGGGGGGCCTTCAGCAGTGGGTCGCGCGGATGCGTGACCCGCGGATTCGTGCCCGCGTCGCCGCCGAAATGCGCACCCCCAGCGACGAATGGGAGAACCTGCTCTTGGCAGCCGGCTCGCCCGACCGCGTGCTGCTGTTGGGTTTCAAGAATCCGGCGCTCAAGAATCTGACCGGCAAGACCTTGGCCGAGGTGGCGGCGCGCCGCAAGTCGTCGCCGGAAGAAACGGCAATGGACCTGGTGATCGAAGACGACAGTCGCGTCGATACGGTCTATTTCATGATGGACGAGGAAGACGTGAAGCGGAATATTGCGCTACCCTGGGTCAGCTTCGGTTCGGATGCTCCTTCGGAAGCGCCCGAGGGGCCGTTCCTGCTGGCCAATACCCACCCGCGCACTTATGGCAACGTGGCACGCCTCTTGGGCAAGTACGTGCGTGATGAAAAGGTGATTCCGCTCGAAGAGGCGATCCGCAAACTTACGTCGCTACCGGCCGAGAACCTGGGCCTGCGCGATCGCGGTCTCTTGAAGCCGAATTATTGCGCCGATGTCGTGGTCTTCGATCCTGCCAAGATCCAGGACCATGCCACGTATCCCGAATCGCATCAATATTCGACCGGCATGGTGCACGTATTCGTCAACGGCACGCAAGTTCTGGCCGCAGGGGAGCACACCGGTGCCAAACCGGGCCGCGCCGTCTGGGGGCGGGGGCGGAAGGTGAATTAACTACCAGAGAAAAGACACACGAACTTGCGATACTTGGCCGTTTATTCCGTGTGCCATGCTTTTTCGCCGCAGGCGAATAAGCATGCGAGTCGACAGGGGCAGTTACCATGTTGGAAAGCCAAGGGCAGCCGGCACGAAAGAGATGCGTTCGCTATAACGAACCCGGCGTCGTACACGCGCTCACGTTTAGTTGTTTTCAGCGACGGCAATTTCTGAACAAGGATCGCTCGCGCCAGTGGTTCGTCGAAGCCGTATCGCGCGCACGAGAACGGCTCGAATTCAACGTCTGGGCATATGTCATCATGCCTGAGCATTGCCATCTCCTCGTGTATCCGCGCAACCAAGACTATTCGATTAGTCGCATCTTGTCGGCCATAAAGATCCCCGTCTCAAGGCGTGCGCGTGCGTACCTCGAAGCCCAAGCGCCTGATCGCCTGCACGCGATGCTGGACTGCCAGCCGAACGGTCGAGTTGATTACCGGTTCTGGCAGCGGGGCGGCGGCTTTGACCGCAATCTCAGTGAGCCGCGCGCGATTTATCAGACGATCGATTACATCCACGCGAATCCCGTGCGACGTGGACTGGTGGCCAAACCGAGCGAATGGCGTTGGTCGAGCGCACTTTTTTATGAAGGACACGCAGAAGTGCCGCTATGGATGAATCGCGATACTCTGCCGACATTGTTCGCTGCGGGATCGCTACGTAAATAGCCTGAGTGGTTGGCGGGATATGCCCGCGCGTAAGCATGCTTATCCGCCTGCGGCGGAAAAGCATGGCACCCAGAAGAGGCCGCGCCGTCTGGGGGCGGGGGCGGAAGGTGAATTAACTGCTGCGCAGGGATACAGACCGAGACCGCCGAGACTTTTTAACGATCATTGGGTTTCACGGCCCGGGGGCGCGGTTTGTTGCCCGGGATCACGGACTGCCCGTCGCCGCTCGATGTCACGTCGTGGAACGCAACCGCCTTCGGGAAATCCGGGCGAAAAAGAGAGGGGGCCAATTCCCGATTCAGGCAAATCTCTGAAATAACGATCTTCATTTTCGGTGGCTTTTCCAGCCTGCCTGGGAGGCCAGCTCCTTGGGTCAACAGTCCTTCCACCGGACACCATCGCGGCGTCTTGGATTTCTCATCCATCACGTACTTGTAGCTGAGTACGTTCCACTGCGCCTTCCACCCAGGCCATGTCACCGTTTTCGGCGACTCCGTCACCAGGGTCTCTCGCATGGCCATACCGTGACTTTGATCGAAGATCAGCCGCACATCGTATTTCGTTTTGTTCTTCTCAGAAGAGGAGAGCACATCATGGACCGTGATTTGAAGATCTTTGCCGACTTGCGAATCGAGCGTCGCCCCAGGCAAAGCGAGGATGTCCGGAATCGAGCGCTGTAGATTATGAACGCGTCCGACGAGACATTCGGGAGTTGTCGTTTCTATCGCCTTCGGGTCGTGGATTTGCACGCCGCCCCACTTTTCTTCGCCGGTATCCTTGCGTTCTATCGAAAACAGGAACATGAACATTCCATCGCAGCACGACACTTGTTGAATCTCCTCCGCGTCGTCACCGCGTAGTTCCACGTAGCGCCACTTGGCGCCCTCTCTGGCGAATTGACATCGCTGGGTGGGACCGTCGTCGAATTGCCGTGTGTACTCGAAATACACGGACTCAATGGAATTGATTTTCTCAGATACGAGTGCCCGCGCCTCGTCGAGGGTCAGGCTCTCGGCGCCGCGTCCCGCGGTCGCGGAACACGGAGCAAGGGATAGCACAGCTCCCGTGACAACCAACGTTGCGATTCGCATGCTGTCGCT
This sequence comes from Pirellulales bacterium, assembly GCA_035546535.1. Classification (NCBI taxonomy): domain Bacteria; kingdom Pseudomonadati; phylum Planctomycetota; class Planctomycetia; order Pirellulales; species Pirellulales bacterium. Next base: position 14,141 of record DASZWQ010000134.1, read on the forward strand.
CCCCTTCACAGCAAACGGGAAAGGAGATAGGACCTGAACAGGTAAGCGTGCCCTTCTTCTGACCACCTGCGATCAACCACGACAGGCTTCCCGTACGATAACAGTCTCCCTCGCGTTCTCAATCGTATACGGCAAACCATCGAGCCACGCGGGAAATACCGGCCTTTTGGCGTACTGATCGTAAAATCCCCAGCACCCGCTGGGCCCCCTTTCCCGCCGCCGCCCGTGGGCTATGCTTGCATGCGGTGTTTTTCGCCTGTGCGGGCGCCTCTTGCCGCGCGGCTGCACCGCCCGCCGGCCGCAAGTGCCGAACCACCTGCACGCAAGCCACGCCCCACCCCTTCGAGAAAACGCACCTATGTCTGGCGACCAACGCCTTCGCGGTATTTTCACTCCGAACATCGTCCCGCTTGACGCGCGCGGTGAGATCAACGAGCCCGAGCTGCGCCGCTACACCGATTGGCTGATCGAGCGCGGCGTGCATGGGCTGTACCCGAACGGGTCGACCGGCGAGTTTACCCGCTTCACCGTCGAAGAGCGGCGGCGGATCATCGCCATCATGGCCGATCAGGCGCGGGGCCGCGTGCCCATCCTGGCCGGCGCCGCCGAGGCCAATGTCCGCGAGACCCTCCGCGCCTGCGAATACTACCACTCGCTGGGTGTGCGGGCCGTGGCCATTGTCTCGCCGTATTACTACAAGCTCAGTCCACCGGCAGTGTACGCGTACTTTCGCGAGATCGGCCGCAACACCCCGGTCGACGTGACGCTATACAACATTCCGATGTTCGCTTCGCCGATCGACGTGCCCACCGTGCAGCGGCTGAGCGAGGAGTTCGAAAAGATCGTAGCGATCAAGGATTCGTCAGGCGACCTGCCGCACATGATTCGCATGATCGCGGCGGTGCGACCGAATCGGCCCGACTTCGCCTTTCTCACCGGCTGGGACGCTGCGCTGATGCCGATGCTGCTGGTAGGTTGCGACGGCGGCACCAATGCCACGAGCGGCGTCGTGCCCGAGATTACGCGCAAGCTCTTCGATCTGACAGTGGGCGGACGAATCGACGAGGCGCGCGAGCTGCAATACAAAGTTTTGCGGCTGTTCGACGCCATGATGTACACGGCCGATTTTCCCGAAGGTTTCCGCGCGGCCCTGACGCTACGCGGCTTTCAGCCCGGCTCGGGCCGGCAGCCCCTTTCCGAAGGCCAGCAGATCGAGCTGGGCGTGGTGCGTGACACGCTGCAATGCCTGCTGGCGGAAGAAGGATTCACCGACGAACCGATCGGCGGCTGCCCCCCCTCGCGCGTCGACACCAGGCAAGTCAATCAGATCGTGCAGGGCGTGCTGGCCGAGCTGGCGCGTCGCGGCCTGTCAAACTAGACACGGCGAATTGAACGCGGCGAAATGAAAGTCTCTTAAGCGATGGCCCGTAAGAAGGCGAAATCCGCCGCCGGTCGAACCCGCGCCGTGGCACGGCCGCGCAAGCCCGCGCGCCGCCAGGTACCGCGCCGCAGCCGGCCTGTTCGTGCTGCGGCTGCGCCGCAACCGGCCGAGCCAGCACCCGCGCCGCCTGACGAGCCGCTGAGCCTGGCCCTGGTCGAAGTCGGCAACCTGACGCCGGCCTTGCTCGTGGCCGATCGCTGCGCCAAGGCGGCCGGCGTGCGCATCCTGAATATCGAAAGCACCGACAGCCCGGTGCAGTGCATCAAGCTCGTCGGCGGCACGGCCGCGGTGCGCGAAGCCGCGATCCAGGGCGCCGAACTGGCCGAGCACATGGGCACGTCGGTCACCTGGACCGTGATGCCGGCGCCGCTCGAAGTGACACGCAAGCTGGCTGCACAGCCTCCCGCTTACAGCCCACTGTTGGATACATACGATTCACGCAATCCGCTGGAGAATTCCATGAGCACCTCGCAAGCGATCGGCTTGATCGAAACGCAAGGGCTGGTCGCGGCCCTGCACGCTACCGACGACATGTTGAAATCGGCCGCCGTCGAGCTGGTCGGCAAGGAGAAGATCGGCGCGGCCTATGTGACGATCGTCATCCGCGGCGATGTCGCCGCCGTGCAAGCCGCGATCGCCGTCGGCCGGGAAACCGTCGAGCGCCTGGGCGGCAAGCTGATCATGGCCGATCTGATTCCGCGTCCGCACGCCGAGTTGGCGGCGCTACTGCCGAAATAGCAGTCATGATGCGCGCGATGCTGGATCGCGGCGTCTTACTAGCTGCCGCGCGGCGTATTTCGCAGTCAAAACGCGAAACACAACCCACGACATGAACAGCGCGAAGTAGCACAACAGCGTTCTCGTTGCGAATTCGCTGATCGTCGGAAGTCGATGCCACGGTCGATCAATCGTTATCGCGCCAAAAGACATCGTTGGCTCGACGACGGTCCATCGCGAACAATGCCAGGTCACGACGGCGAGCACCGCCGTGATGGCGAATGCTTCTGACAACGTCACCGTGATGAACGGCTTTCTGCGACGCTTTTCTTTTCCGGTCACGGCCATGCTGTGAGTCCGGCTCGAGTCACGCGAAATCTTTGTTTGCCGGCAGACCGATGGTGACGGTGGTGCCTGTCGTGCTTGTGTCGATGTCCACCCGGCCGCCGTGCGCCGTGACGATGCGCCAGCATTTTGATAGCCCGTTTCCCAGGCCGCGTCCCGCACCACGGCCTGAGTAGAACGGGTCGAAAGCATGACGCCGCACTTCGGCGGGCATGCCGGGACCGTTGTCGCGGATGGTGAGAATCAGGGCTAATTGAGCGGCGCGCGGCTCGGAAAGTTCTAACCCTCCCCTGGCCCCTCCCTGAATGGCAGGGGAATTCGTGGCACTTGCGTCATTTTGAAAGGGCGGAGGATTTGTTACGGCCGTTATTTCGATGCGGCCGCTCTCGCCGCGCCCGGTCATGGCGTCAAGGGCGTTTTCCATCACGGCCCGCAGCGCGACTTGCAGTTGCGTGGCGTCCGCTTGGATCGACGGCAGCTCCTCGGCAAGCGTCACGTCGAGCGCTACGCCGGCCTCCTCGGCACGGGGCGCGAGCTCGCTGACCACCACGTCGATCAGCTCGGTCACGTCGCAATGCGCCAAACGTGGCTGCGGGGGCCGGGCGAAAAGCATCAAGTCGGCGATCATCTCGTGGACACGCAGCGCCTGGGTATTGATCACGGCCAACTCGCGGCGCCGCTCGGGGTCCTGCTCGTGACGCAGGAAAAGCTGCGCGCGGCCCGAGATCACGGCCAGCGGATTATTGATTTCATGCCCGGCGCCGGCGGCAAACTCGGCCAGCGCCTCGAGCTTCTCTTCTTCGAGCCGCTCGTCGAAGCGGGCTTCGAGGCTCGCGAGCTTCGTCAGTCGCGCCACAACGGTCGAAAAATTCCGGGCGGCGAAGCCAGCGGGCGCGAGCCACCGCTGCCGGGCGCGCTCGGGCAGGCTGCCGGCGGAATACTTTTTCGCGGTCGTGGGCTTTATGCGACTCGCTGCCGGGCGCACTGGTTTTCGTTTACTGCCTGCGATCGCCGCGGTCGTTGGCGAGGTCGCGCCGGCTGGACGTTCATGAAGAATCTTCCCAAGCCAGCCCGGCCACGCGGCGGCGAATTCTTTTGCGCTGCCGCCGAACGCCAGCCACTCGTCGGACACGCTGCGCAGGAGAACGGCGAGATAGCGTGGGTCCTGGAGCGGATCGCGCTTTCGAACGTTTGCTGTCGCGGCGGCCACGTCTAGCGCCGCCCGTGCGGCCAATCGGTTTGGCTCCGGAGCGACGAGCGTTTCGTCAGAAGAGGGCAGATCCTCCAACGAATTGAGCAATGCAAGAAGATGCTGCCCCATCCACCTGGCCAGCTCGGCGAGCGTCGGCACATCGCAATCGCCACGATGAGCTACGGCGTGGTGATAAGAGGCCCAGAGGGCGAGCGCGGGATCGGTCGCGAGGGCCTCGATAAGAACTGCCGGCAAGGCGGCTGCCGCCGGCTCGAGTAATAGCGACAAGAGCACGTCGGCTGTCGGTCCCGACAACGGCAGGCGACAAAATCCATCGCCGCACGGAATGGCAGGAAGTCGTGCACTCAAGCGTAGCATCCTCGACGCGGAACGTGCGCCACCACCGAATGCGGCAGGTCGCTAGCGGCGCGCGTACCATCATCGCGCGATCGCCAGCAAACATCGCTTCGTTCGAGCAACTACTTCCGCGATCGACCGCGACGCGCTTACTGACTTAAGCGCTCAGCCGGCGGACAGCGTCTCGATGTCCAACAACGTGCACATCCGTTCGATCAGCGTGTCGACTTCGAACGGCTTGTGGAGGAAATCATTGGCACCCGAGGCGCGGAGGTCGTCGATCTTGTCTTCTTCGACCATGCCCGAGATGCAGATGATGCGCACGTCGTCCATGGTGCTGTCACCGCGGACGCGCTGGCAGACTTCCTTGCCGTTGATGTCCGGCAGCATGACATCGAGCACGATCAGGTCGGGGCGGTATTCCTTGACCATCATGCCGGCGTCGAAACCGTTGTTGACGCTACGGACCTCGAAGCGGCCGTCGCGATTCAGGACGTCGGTAATTAGCTCAACCAGTTCGCCGTCGTCATCGACGATCAGAACCTTGCGCTTACCGCTTTCCAGGGCATCGGTGGGGATGCCGTTATCACGCATAAACGCAAATAGTTCGTTGCGCGGAATCCGGCGAAAGCGGCTGCCGGGCACCCGAAATCCCTTGAGTTGCCCAGAATCAAAGCAGCGGATGATGGTCTGTTGGCTTACCTTACAGATCTTGGCGGCTTCGCCCGTGGTAAAGACCGTCTTCATAAATGCTAACCATCCCTCTCCCTAGCCGATGGTAAGGCTAGTCTCAGCGGGACTCACGGCCCTACGGCGAAGCCCTTGGTGGCGTCGCGCAAACGGGCGAGAGTACCTAGTCCTCCGTGTGACGCTAGTCGACAGCTAGCCCTTAGCACGCGGTATTCGTAAATCCTTTACGTCCCAGACCTTCTGCATTCGACAACCTTCTCCGGACCTGCCAAGATTGCCGATTTTGCCATCTACGAGGATTATAGCTGGCTTCCCATTAGAGTCAATATCGATCTGAAGGACGCAACATATGCTCCCCAAGCAGTTTACGGCGTTTGCACATCGGGCCGCGATATCTTGCGCGATGGCGCATTTAGGACTTTACTTTCCAAATGCGAGGGTCCCATAGCAAATCACCTTGCTACCTAAAGTCTGTAGCATTTTAGTCATCACACGACGAACCTTTCGCCTATGGCAAAAGGACGCATGAACGAGCGACAGAGTTTGGGATCTGTTCTTCGCTCCCGGCGGCTCGCCGCCGGCATTTCGCAGGAAGAACTCGCTGCCCGGGCAAAAGTGCATCGAACATACGTCGGGAGCGTCGAACGGGGCGAGAGGAATATTAGCTTGGCGAATATCCACGCTCTAGCGAAGGCCCTTCAGACGACTGCGGGATCCCTGCTTACCGAAGCTGACAGGATGATGGAGTAAGGTCGGTCGTGCCGGTAGAGTTTTGCAACAAGCCGATCACGTCACGCAGTAAGTTTACGCCGAAAGGGGGCCACCGATGCTTCCTACCGGCTAAGCATGACGGCAAGTGCCGTGAGTTTCCATTTCTCGACCACCTCGGCAACTACGCGCCACGTGTAGCGAAGAAGATCGTCCGTGATTCCATCATGACAACAGGGGCGTCCTGGAAAAGTGCCGACGCAGGGCCGAACCGTATTCGTCGATGGGCAATGCTTTTATCCGACGCGAAGCTGCTAAAGCTCGGCATCAACATGTCGAAACTCAAGCCGGTTATCGTCGCCAAACTTCGCGAAAAAGCGGCTGACTACAATGCCTGCATCTCCGTCGCCCAAAAGCTGACCTGGTTAACCTATGGAATTGAAGGTTGCGACGCCCCGCCGGATTCCATTAGAGGCTACCTCGAATCACTATTCGGCGCCATCGTGCCGAACACAACGACGTGCCTCGTCTGTAAAAAGCCAATCACGTTCGCATTGTTCCACGACGCCAAGCGCGGAAAGGCAGAAGTCGAGACGTCGCATAGCAATCCGCGCTTGCACACCACAGAAAACATCGGCTTTGCTCATCGGGCATGCAACATCGCTCAAGGTAACAAGACGCTTGATGAATTCTACGACTGGATCGCTGAAATTTTACTTCGATCAGGTTACGGTGTGACGAAACCATCAAAGCTCGTAATCCGGAGTGATCATCCGCTTGAGAACGCTTAGGGATTCGTCCCGCGTTCGTAGTAACTCCTTAAAAGACGCCACACGGTCCGTCCAAGGTCCGTCTCCATGTAGAATCGGAATCTCTAACTCTAGCAGGCGTTTCCCGAGGGTGCCTAGCGTTGACTGCACGAAAACAAGGTTCCTCAGCTGCATCTTTACCGACGGGAGATTCAGAGCGAACATCAATTCCGTGGCATCAAGTAACTGTGTACGGCTGACGCTGATAATACGGAAATGACTTTGCACAATGCAACGGACATTTGAAGGAGTTAGCAGAGCCGTGGTGCCGATTCGATAGCGACCATCGACGACGATAAGCAAATCCCCGGGCCGTAGCTGCTGCTGTGGCGCAAACTCAGCGTAGATGGACTCGCTCACCGCCTTAGTCGGATCGACCGATACTTCGAAATTCGTTACGTCTGATGTCCGCACGAAGGGGATTTCGCCCGTTCCGTAAGCATCCGAGCCGACTTCGTGGCCCTTACGTATTTTAATGGTGCGATTTTCGCAAAGTTCGGCAAGGGACTTAAACGCTGCCCCTTCCGTCAACGTTGCTTCTTCCCGCGTTAGCTGCCGGTCGAGGTAGTACCGGGGCACAAGATAGTCTTGATGTCGGAGTTCGACTCTTTTCCAACTCTTACTATTCTTCGAAAGCGGTGCAAAGTCGTCAGGATACGGTCGCCCGTCTTGAGTTCGCGTCCTTCCACGACGATCGTGACCACAATTCAAGGCAACCGCGATTCGAACGTGGCGTGACGCCTCCGCCCCCTTCGTGAAAAAGAGCACGTTGGTTTTGGTGTCCGTCCCAGGCTGGAATGTCGTTCGCGGACAGTCCAACAGCGAAGTAATCTTTCCCTGTGAACGAAGCCAGTGCCAGATATACCCCGCGCGTTTATTGCCGAAGACGCCCTCAGGGAGCACAATTCCAAGTCGTCCGCCCGGTTTCAGCTTGCGGACACACAATTCCAAGAAAAGCACTTGTGGGTCTTGTGTTGCGCAGGCCGTCTCAGTCATGTGCCAACCGCTTCCGTTACGGTCAATCCACGCATGCGCAAGCGCATATTCGCGAAGGACGTCCATGTCGCGCACCCCAATCTTTGTGCCGAACGGCGGATTAGTTAGCACGACGTCGAAACTGTTGTCACTCAATTCGCGTTCGCCACACTCCCGAGTGTCGAGCGCGTTCAGGTTGTAGAGTTTGGCTCGCTCGCCAGAAGTGATTCCAAGCAGCGCCGATGAGATCCGGAAAAGGTCGTGATCCTTGTCGATTCCCACGAGTCGTCCAGTCGGTGTGCACCCACGCGACTTTTCGAGCTGGTATCGGTGCGATTCCGAGAGGAAACCACCGGTCCCACACGCGGGATCGAGGACAGATTCGCCGGGCATGGGCTCGACCACCTCAACCATCGCCCGCACCAACGATCGAGGCGTGAAAAACTGGCCCTTATCCCCTCTCAGGCGCGGTCCGATAAGGGCTTGAAATGCGTCTCCGAGGACATGGGCGGGCGACTGCGAGAGTTGTACACCGTCAATGATTCGAAGTGACTCACGAAGCGCATTGTCGCCCATTCCAAATCGATCACGCTCGTCCACAACGTTCCCGTATGTCCGCCGGAGGAGCGGCACGAGCGTCTCGTCAGCGGTTGCTTCGGCCTCCAGAAAGCGCTTGACAACGCTTCCGCCTCCATTCAACTCCACCGCGAGCTTAGTTAGCAGAAGTAGCGCGAGGTCGGAAACCAGACGTTCCGCACGACTCGAGTTGCTGTTCGTATACAGGTGGAAATAGAGCTTCTTGAAGACCACGGATATGTCGGGCGCATCATCGTTGAAAGGAAGCGCAATCTGTTCGTTCCTCGCCTTCAGTTGGACCATCTGTATGAACCCCCATGCATGATTACTTTAAGTAGCATAACACCATGTGCCAGATGGTCAAGCCAATGCCGCATAACGCATCGACTTCAGCCTACCTGCCTTCCAGGTGTACCATGACCAATGCCAGATCGGCCGGTGTCAGCCCGCTAATGCGACTGGCCTGGGCCAGGCTTTCTGGACGCACGCGCATCAGCTTTTCGCGTGCCTCGGCCCGTAGCTGGCCGATCCGTCCGTAATCGAAGCTGGCGGGTATCCGCTTCTCCGACAGGCGCTTCTGCCGCTCGATATCCACCTCCTGGCGCGCCAGGTAGCCTTCGTATTTGATGTCGCACGTCACCTGGTAGGCGACCGCATCGGGCACCTGGGCCAAGGCGGGCAAGACCGCCACCACATCGGGCCAGCCGGCTTCGGTACGGCGCAGCACCTTGGCCAGCGGCTCCTGCTGCCACACCGTGCTGGCCAAGAGCGCGGCTGTCCGGTCGATCGCGTCGCGCTTTTCCTGGAACCGGGACCAGCGCACGTCGTCGACGAGGCCCAGCTCATGCCCCAGCGGCGTCAAACGCCGGTCGGCGTTGTCGTGCCGCAGTAGCAAGCGGTACTCGGCCCGGCTGGTGAACATGCGATACGGTTCGTCGACGCCACGCGTCACCAGGTCATCGATCAAGACGCCGATGTAGGCTTGCTCGCGGCCCACGATCATCGGCGGCGCTCCTTTGAGAGCAAGTGCCGCGTTAGCACCGGCAACCAGCCCTTGCCCGGCCGCTTCCTCGTAACCCGTGGTGCCGTTGATCTGCCCGGCGAAGTACAACCCGGCCACGCGCTTGGTTTGCAAGGTTGGCTTCAACTGCTCGGGCGGGCAAAAGTCATATTCCACGGCGTAGCCGTAACGCATGATCTCGGCCTTTTCGAGGCCGGGGATATGACGAAACATCTCGTCCTGCACGTCGCGCGGCAGGCTCGTGGAAACGCCGTTGACGTAGACCTCTTGCGTGTGCCGCCCTTCCGGTTCGAGGAACAACTGGTGTTGCGATTTGTCGGCGAAGCGCACGATCTTGTCTTCGATCGAGGGGCAATAGCGCGGACCGCTTGAGCGAATCTGCCCGGTGTACATCGGCGCGCGATCGAGGTTCGCACGGATCAAGTCGTGGACCCGCTCGTTGGTATACGTGATCCAGCAAGGCAACTGCGATTGCGCGAGCTTATCGGTGAGGAACGAAAACGGTTGCGGCTCGTCATCGCCCGGTTGCAACTCGGTGCGCGCGTAATCGATCGTGCGACCGTTGAGCCGCGGCGGCGTGCCGGTCTTGAACCGCGCGAGCTCAAAGCCGAGCCTGTTGAGAGCTGCGCTGATGCCGGCGGTCGTCCCTTCGCCAGCCCGGCCGCCAGGACTCTTGGCTTCGCCCGTGTGCATGAGCGCTTGCAGAAAGGTTCCCGTCGTCAGCACGACGGCGCGTGCCCGATAGATGGCGCCGCCGCGCACAGCGATGCCGGCGATCCGATACGCGTCGCCATCCTGCTCGGTCAGAAAGTCTTCGACGACTTCTTGGCGCAGCGTGAGGTTCGGCTGCTCCTCGATCAGGCGTTTGATTTCTTGCTGATAGGCTTTCTTGTCGGCCTGGGCCCGCGGACTGTGCATGGCCGGGCCTTTGCGGCGATTGAGCATGCGGAATTGGATGCCCGTCGCGTCGATCGCGCGGCCCATCAGTCCGCCGAGAGCATCAACCTCGCGCACGATCTGCCCCTTGGCCACACCGCCGATAGCCGGATTGCAGCTCATCTGGCCGACCGTGTCGCAGTTGGTGGTGAGCAGAGCCGTACGAGCGCCAAGCCGTGCCGCAGCGGCCGCGGCTTCGGTCCCCGCATGCCCTGCGCCGATCACCAGAACGTCGTATTCATACTGCGAAATCGCCATTCCGGCATGATAATTGGCGGCGGCGCTGAGCGACAAGCGGGCCAGCGTAGGAGGGTGGCTCTTATGTAGGGTGCTCTGCGAGCACCAATTGTTACGCGCGCCTTTGGTGCGCAAAGCGCACCCGCCATTCGTTATGCCAATGGCTTGCCCAAGAGCTCGCGCTTGTGCTTGACGAACTTCATGTGATGGTCCAGATGCCCGGCGTACGTTTTTACGAGGTATTCGAGCGTGATCTCGCCCGTCTCGTTGTGGTGTCCAGTGCGTTGGAACGCCGCGTCGGGCTGCCGCTTGAGAATCTCGCCCATCATCCGCCGGTTCATGGCAAAAATCTCGCAGGCCGTTTCGGCATCGAGTTCGTCGTACAGCAGCCGCTGGGCAAAGCGAGTTTCGTTGTAGCCGATCAACGTCGGGTGGTCCTCGGCGATCACGCGTTTCATTCGATCGGCGGCGATCAGGTCGCTATCCATCATGTGCATCACGATCTGCTGAATGCTCCACGTGCCAGGCACGGGAAAGGCGTTGCGCTCTGTCAGCGACAGGCCGCGGATCGCTTGCTTGAGCTCGTCCGCGCCCGCGATGTAATGGTCGATCCACGTCCGGTCCATGCGTGTGCTCCTTTGGCGTTCTGAGAAAGTTGTCTGGAGTGCTGTCGCCCGACTGGCGGGTTCTACGACCCGACGGAAATCGCTTGAAGAGCGCGCATCAGGAGGGTTCCAAGGCGGCCTCGGTTCGGTCGAACCAGCCCGGAGGATACCAATTTGCCCCGCTTCGGTAGCCTGCCTAACAGGGCCAACTTTTTATTGACCGTGCGGCTTTGGATGCCTTAGAATCCGGACAGATAAAAACCCGCCGATGGATACGACCCGCCGTCGCGTTCGGACCGACCAAGCCCCGGTCAACCGCCGCGATACGATACGCCGCGTCCGGCATTGGAAGATCGCCTGATCGCGGCCCGCGTTGACCCGCTTTGAAAGCGAGGACCCGCCATGTTGCGAATCGACACCGGACGCACGCCTCAATATTGCGACGGCCTGTCCCGCCGCAGCTTCGTGCAAATCGGCGCCGCGGGAATGGCCGCCGTGGGCTTGCCGACGATTTTGCGCGCCAAGGAAGAATCGGCGCAGCGCGGGCTGCCGCGCAAAGATACGTCGGTGATCCTCGTCTGGCTCGACGGCGGTCCCAGCCACATGGACCTGTACGATCTGAAGCCCGAGGCGCCGACGGAATATCGCGGCCTGTGGCAGCCGATCCCGACGAACGTGCCGGGCATCGAAATCTCGGAGCTATTTCCGCGGCAAGCCAAGGTGGCCGACAAGTTCTCGATCGTCCGCTCGCTGCACCACAACACGGGCGACCATTTCGCCGGGGGGCACATTATTCTGACCGGCCGCAGCGGCGCCAGCGGCGCCGATCAGGCCGGCAAGTATCCATCGATCGGTTCGATCGCCGCCAAAACCTTGGGACCGCGCGTGCCCGGCATGCCCGCCTACGTCGCGGTGCCGTACGCAGCCAGCATCGGCATCCGGCCTGGCTACTTTGGCGCGAATTATCTGGGCCGCGAACACAACCCGTTCGAGACCGACGGCGATCCGAACAGCGACAGCTTCAAAGTGCAGAATCTCAACCTGCCGGCCAACATGTCGCTCGCGAGGCTCGAGGATCGGCAGACGTTGTTCCGCGATTTCGATCGCATGCGCCGCGAGGTTGACTCTTCAGGCGCGCTCGATTCGATGAACCGCTTTCAGCGCAATGCCTACGAAATGGTCTCGGGCGAGGCCGCGCGAAAGGCATTTGATCTCAGCTCTGAAGATCCTCAGTTGCGCGAGCGCTACGGTCGCCACCAGTGGGGTCAGAGCATGCTGCTGGCTCGCCGCTTGGTTGAAGCGGGCTGCACGTTCGTCACCGTGCACCTCGGCGGTTGGGACCATCACTGGGATCTCAAAGCGGGCATGGATAACTACCTGCCGCGCGTCGACGCCGGCATGGCTTCGCTGTTCCAGGATCTGAGCGATCGCGGACTGTCGGAGCGCGTGCTGGTCGTCATGTGTGGCGAATTCAGCCGCACGCCGCGCATGAACAATGGCGGCAACGGCGGCCCACCGTTGAGCATGGGCACCCCGGGTCGCGATCACTGGGGCAACGCCATGTTCTGCCTGCTGGGGGGCGGCGGCATTCGCGGCGGACAAGTCGTGGGATCGACCAACCGACTGGGCGAAGCGCCGAAGGATCGCCCTCTGACGGCCGGCGACCTGCACGCGACGATCTACCACGTGCTGGGGGTCGATCCGCACACCAGCTTCCTGAATCACTCGGGCCGACCCGTGCCGGCCATCGACAGCGGCGAGATCATCCACGAACTCGTCTAGGGCGAACCTCGCGTGCTGGTCAGCTAGGTAGTGGGATCAGATTCATTTGAGAAGGAGGCTGAATGCATTTTCTTCCCGGTCTTTCACGCTAGTTTCATATAGCGCTTTCCATTCGAGTGCCTCATGCTCGGCGACCAGCTTTTCCTCGCTAAGTTGTTTGCGGATGCGCTTCACCATCGCGTCTGCTTGCCTCCTGCTTATTCTTGCGGCCTCTTCTCCCAGCCGGCGCTCGCCTTGGGCGAATGCCAAGCAGGCGATCACAGCCGTAAGCCACAGGAGATCGCGAATTGAGAACGTCAGCCATCTCATTTTCCTTCTCCCATCCTTGGACTTCTTCCTTCGGAAGGGCGTCCTCTACGCCGCCGACCGCTCGATAAGCTCTTTCGCCGTCCAGAGGCTATCGGCGATGCCGCTTGCCATCGCTGGCGTACGACGATTCAACGCTTCGTGCCTCCGAGCGAATTGTACCACCCCACGAAGATCCCTGGCATGTCCATATGGTGTTTCAGGCTCTCCGGAACCGCGAACGTCTTCCTTCGGGCTTGCCCGATGTGAATAATGCTCGCAGGCTCGTCGGTTGTATTCGGTGTTCGTCCGTCGGAGTGAGAAGCTTTGTACGCCCGCCTGCATACCTGGTGGACCATCCTGCGCATTTGCCTGGAGGAGCGGCTCGTCTACCGGGCCGACTTCGCGCTGGGCACGCTGATGCGGTTTCTCCCCTTCGTGACACAGGTCTTTTTGTGGAGCGCTGTGTTCTCCGCGAGCAACCGGCGGACGCTGGCCGGTTACACATACGAAGAAATGGTCGCCTACCTGCTGCTGACCAACGTCAGCCGGGCCTTTTCCAGCATGCCGGGCCTGGCTTCGACGATCGCCCTGCAAATCCGCAACGGCGAAATCAAGAAGTTCATGATCCA
>DASZWQ010000135.1 GCA_035546535.1 Pirellulales bacterium
AAGCCCTCGTGGCTTTTTTCAACCTCGCCAAGTGCGAAGCAAAGCTTCGCACGGCTCGCAAAATAACGACTTACGTCGATATTTTGCCATCGCATCCCTGCGATGTCGCAGCCCGTTGAGTTCTTCAACAGGCTGCTAAGCCGCCGCACGCCCCCGATTCGTCCGCACGGCCGGCCACTCGGGCCTAGCCCGTCAACTGGCAGATCCGTGGAACTTTCACCTTTTTTGCGGACTTTCGTCGCCGTTGACGCGTTATCTGGTGAACCCCAAACGGTGACGCCTGCGGGGCGACGCCACAGGGACGAAAGCAGGGATCCAGCGCCGGAGGCGTGTGCGATGTGCGTCTTTCAATGTACTTGCGGGATGGTCGTGTCGACCCGCAAACCACAGACGCGATGCATTCGCTGCGGAGCGATCCTGGGTCCTTGCGACCAGTTGGAACTGCGGACGGAACCGAGCAGAGCCCAGAGCGAGGCGCGGAACGATGAAGAGGTGCCGGACAGAGAGGCATGCGACGCCGAGGCGCGTGGCGACAGGCGCCACGCTGCCTTGGCGGCGTATGTAACCGTCGTCATTCTGGCGGCCGCGCGAGCGCTGTGGGAGCGAACCGAGGCCGGGTGAAGCGTTGGAAAAATCAACCAACAACCAACACAGGATTGCTGACAAAGTGCGCACGAGGAACACGGAAATGTCCATGCCCAACAAGAAACCAGAATGTCGCTGCGAATCGCGAGCCCAGGAACCCGTCTTTGGCTCGCCAACCCCCGCCGACGCGCCCGCCCCCTTGCACCGCATTGCCGAAGTGCGTCGTCAGCAGGGCATATCGCTGCGGGCGGCGCGGCAATCGCTGGGATTGACCAGCGAACACGTCCAGCGCCAGGAGCAGGAAGACTACGACCTGCTCTTGAGCGAGCTGTACAAATGGCAGCGCGCATTGGACGTCCCCGTTATGGAATTGCTGGTCGAGCCCAGTCGCCAGTTGTCGCAACCGATTTCCAAACGCGCTTCGATGATCAAGGTGATGAAAACAGCGGCCACGATTCTGGAAGCCGCGCAGCATCCGGAAACCAAGGCGCTGGCCGAACGGCTGAAAGAACAACTGCTCGAAATCATGCCCGAGCTGGAAGGCGTGTCGGCCTGGCCTTCGGTCGGTCAGCGCCGCTCTTTGGACGAAATGGGGCGCATCGCGCAGCATCCGCTATCGTTCGCCCCTTTTGACGACTATTGATCGGACCTTTGCTGGCCGTCGATGCGGCGCGCGGTCGTCGTGTCAGCGAGCCGGGCGGCGATAATCTCGGCCACGACTCGATGGCCGGCCGGATTCCAGTGGCCGTCTTTGGCAATGATCAAGCGATCGACCTTGCCCGACGCCTTGGCCTCGAGCATTCCCGGCAACAGGTCGAGCACTTCGATATCGGTGTCCTTCGTGCATTCCCCAAATGCCTGCCGGAAGGCGGCTTCTCGCCGAGTCGACGCTTCGTCGCGTCCCTCGTCCAACTCTGCCACGCCGGGAACATAGGCGACGATGAACCTCACCTTGCGCTCGGCGCAATCGCGATGCCAACATTCCAGGTAATGCCGCGCGATGGCGACTTGCACGGCGGCTTCGTTGCTCAGCGGCGCCGATGCCATCGGTGACGATGCGGCACTCGCCGCACGTTCGGCCGTCGCGCGACCGTCGGCCGTCCCCGGCGCGGAAACAACCGCGTGCGCCGACTTAGCCGCCAGGCTCGCCCGGCGCTCCTCCTCCTGCTTCGTCTCCGCCCCCTTCGCGGCCTCGGCGGCCGCAATCGCTTTGGCTTCGGCGCGACGCAGCCGTCTTTCGAGTTGCCAACGGTTCGCAACGTACGCCACATAGTTGAACAAGTACGACGACTCCTGCAGCGTTCGTCGCCAGCCCCCGTGCAAGGGACTGACCACCGGTTGCGGCACGATCTTTCTATCAACGATCTTCGCCGTCCGCGTTCCCTCGACGTTATCGGCCAGATCATTTCCGTAAAACGCCAGCAGCACGACGTCTCCCGGCTGCAAATGTTCGCGGCGCTCGGCCGCGAACAACTCGTATTGCGCCAGTGTGCCGGTGCCGTTGATGCCATAATTTTCGACGCGCCAGTCGGTCGTCCGCCGGCTGAGCTGATCGGTGAAAACTTCCCCCTGCTCGACCCCCCAGCCCCACACGAACGAATCGCCGAAGACGGCCAGGTGGCGCACGCCCGCGCTTTCCGGCTTTTGAAACTCCTGGCGGCGAAATCCGGCATCGTCGTGCACGATCAGCACGTCGAACTCCGGTGTCTTGAAGCGGCCGCGAAAGCCCGGCTTGCCGCGGTGGCCGGTCACCGGATTCGATTCGTGGAAGCTGCCCATCGCGTTGACATAGGCAGGGCTGTAACCGGCCAGGCGCAAGCCGATTTCCGCGATTGCCAGACCGACCATGATCGATCCGGCCAACATGGCAATCTTCCCCGCCGCAATGCGCGGCGACGAACGTGCGACAGGCCGAAGAGGAGCGGAAACTTCCATGCGATTTTTTGCCCCTGAGGAGTCTCGGTGTGACGGACGCGTGGATGCTGGCGGCGGGCGCGGGGGGGTAGCGTACTAAACCGCGGGAATCTGGGCAATGCGAGTCGGCCACTCGCGTCCTACAGTCGTTGCGCGCGTCAAAAGCTCACCGGGCCGGCCAGCCCTCTTACGAAGAGGTAATCCACGGGAAACCTCGGCCCCGCCAGCCGGGGCGCGAAAAAGATAGCGTTTCGATGGGCAGTCACCACCGAGACGCATCTACCTGAGGAGAACCACCCATGACTCGCCGCACGATCGTCGCCAGCCTCGTCTTTGCTACCGCGTTGTTCCTGGCCCCCCTTCAAGTGCTTGCTCATGGCGGCGGTGGTGGCGGAGGGGGTAAGGGGGGTGGTGGAGGCGGTGGCGGCGGCGGGCACCACGGCGGCGGTGGCGGTGGCGGCGTGGGCCATCACAGCGGCGGCGGACATCACGATCATGCCGCCCATCATCACGAACACCACCATGATCATCACGGCGAGCATCATCACCATCACGAGCATCATGCCGGGACCGGCAATCTCGCAGGCGGGCTCGGTGGCACGACCATGAACGGTACAAGCGTGAACGGCGCGAGCGGCGGAACATTGAGCGGCGCCCAGAATGCCGTCCGCAACGACGCCCAGGCCACGGCGCAAGCCCGGCAAAATCTCAATAGCGCGATCACGGCCATGCGCGGCCAGCGACAGACCGTCGATAAAGATCGCGCCGCTGTGCGACAAGACATGAAGAGCGGCAATACTGCCCAGCTCAAGCAGGACCTGTCGCAACTGCGCACCGCGCAACAAGCATTACGGACGGATCGTCAGCAGGTAGGCCGCGACGAACGGACCCTGCGCCGCGATGACCACCAACTAAATGCCGCGCGGCGCACATTGCACCGCGACGAGCGTGCGGCGTGGCTGGGTGCGAATCGTGGCGCTTCCGGGACGTCGGGAGCATCGGGAGCATCCGGTACTAGCGGCAGCGGCACAACGTCGTCCTTGAGCGGGACGATGGGCACCCCAATGCCGTAAGCTTTAGCGCGATTCACCACGGCGGAGCCCGCCTCGCGGCGCCGTCGTGGTGATTGTCGTTTCGTGAGGGCTCGCGTCACGCCTTTTCGCGGCGGGCTTCGCGCCAGTCGGCGAACCACTGGATGACGTAGAAGAATACCGGCGTAAGGAAGATCCCGAACACGGTCACGCCGAGCATGCCCGCAAAGACCGCCGTCCCCAGTGTGCGGCGCATCTCGGCGCCGGCCCCTTCGCTGAGCACCAGCGGCACGACGCCGAAGATGAATGCGAACGAGGTCATGATAATCGGCCGTAACCGCAGCCGGCAGGCCGCCAATGTCGCTTCGAAGCGGTTCACCCCGGCCACCTGGCGCGAGCGGGCAAACTCGACGATCAAAATCGCGTTCTTGCACGCCAGCCCGACCAACACCACGAAACCAATCTGCGTAAAGATGTTGATGTCCATCCGCGCGACGATCACGCCCGCCACCGAACAGAGCAAGCACATCGGCACCACGAGAATCACGGCCAGCGGCAGGGACCAGCTTTCGTACTGAGCCGCCAAAACCAGAAACACCAGCACCACGGCCAGAATGAAAGCGAACATGGCCGTGTTGCCCACGCGCCGCTGCAAGAACGCCAGCTCGGTCCATTCGGCACGCATCGAGGGAGCGAGATTCGATTCGGCGACTTCCTGCAAGAGGTCGATCGCCTCGCCCGAGCTGGTCCCGGGCGCAGCGTCGGCATTGATGAACGAAGCCGAGTACAGGTTGTAGCGCACCAGCATCACGGGCCCGCTGATCTCGCGCACCTGCGTGAAGGCCGAAAACGGCACCATCTGCCCCTGTTTGCCCGGCACGTACAGCCGTTTCAAATCGTCGGGCTGCATGCGATAGCGGGCGTCGGCCTGCACGTTCACCTGCCAGGTGCGTCCAAAGCGATTGAAATCGTTGACGTACAGCGAACCGAAGTTCACCTGCAGCGTGTTGAAGACATCGGTCATCGAGATGTCCATCGCCTTCACGGCCGCGCGATCGATATCGAGGTACAGCCAGGTTGTATTGGCGCGGACGCTGGTGAACAGATCGCGCAAGCCGTGTGTGTCGGCGCCTTGCTTGACGATGTCGGTGCTGACGGCTTCCAAGGCCGGCAGCCCGGTATCGGCGCGATCTTCGATCACGATCTTGAATCCGCCGGCGGTGCCCAGCCCGTCGATCGGCGGAGCGCCGAGAATATTGACCTCGCCGTCGCGCACCTCGTTTTCGAACAGCACTTTCAGCTCATCGGCGATCGTATCCGCCGTCAGATGATGCGGGGCGCGCTCGTGAAACTCGTCGAGCATGACGTACATCGA
This sequence comes from Pirellulales bacterium, assembly GCA_035546535.1. Classification (NCBI taxonomy): domain Bacteria; kingdom Pseudomonadati; phylum Planctomycetota; class Planctomycetia; order Pirellulales; species Pirellulales bacterium. Next base: position 4,906 of record DASZWQ010000135.1, read on the forward strand.
GCCGAAATTCGGCGCATTAGCGCCCATCAGCAGCGACTGCCCGGCGATGGCCACCGTGTGGCTGACGCCATCGACCTTGCCAGCGAGCTCTTCAATGGCGTGCATCGTCTCTTCGGTGCGCGCCAAGGAGGCCGAGTCGGGCAGCCGTACGTTGACGATCAAATAGCCCTTGTCGTGCGACGGGATGAAGCCGGTCGGCGTCTCGGCAAACATCTTGTAGGTAAGCACCATCAGCCCGCCATACAGGACGAGCACGATCAGGCTCGTTCGCAGCATGAATCCCACGGTGGCCACGTAGCCGCCGGTCAGCAAATTAAAGCCGGCATTGAAAACGCGGAAAACGAACAAGAGCGCGGCATTGATCAGTCCCGCCGCGAACCATATCACCACGCCCCCGACCGCCCCGCCGATCCACGGCCAAGGGGAACCAAGCCCCAAAGGCAAATCATTCAGGACAGCGGCCGGAAACCAAATCGGCAACCACGGCGCCAGGTACTGGCTGCCGGCCCACACGCCGGCAAGGGCCAGGCCGATACGCGGCAGCGCCTCGCCGTGGCCGCTCGATCGCGGCCGCAACAACAGCACGGCCAGCGCCGGGCTGAGAGTCAACGAATTGAACGCGGAAATGATCGTCGAAATGGCGATCGTCACCGCAAACTGCCGGAAAAATTGCCCAATGACCCCCGAGATGAACGCGCACGGCACGAACACGGCCGTGAGCACAAGTCCCACCGCAATCACCGGCCCCGCCACCTCCTGCATCGCCTGGACGGCGGCGTCGCGCGGCGACATACCGTGCTCGATGTGATGCTCGATCGCCTCGACCACCACGATGGCGTCGTCCACGACGATGCCCACCGCCAAAACGAGGCCGAACAGCGTCAGCGTATTGAGACTGAAGCCGGCAGCGACCATGGCGGCGAAAGTGCCGACAATGGCCACGGGCACGGCCACCAGGGGAATGATCGCGGCGCGCCAACCTTGCAGAAAGACCAGCACCACGATGGCCACCAGCACCACGGCGTCGCGCAGCGCTAGAAAAACTTCATTGACCGATTCCCTGATGAATGGCGTCGTGTCGTAGACGATCGCGTAGTCGACCCCTTCGGGAAACCTGTTCTTCAGTTCCTCCATCTTATTCTGCACTTGCTCGGCCGTATCGAGGGCGTTCGAGCCCGGGCGCTGATAGATCGAAAGCGCCACCGAGGCCTGCCCGTCGAGCGTGCAGATCTGGTCGTACGCCAGCGCGCCAAGCTCGATCTTCGCCACATCGCGTAAGCGGATAATGCGCCGGTCGGTGTCGGCCCGCAGGATCATGTCGCCGAAGTCCGTTTCCTCGGCCAGTCGGCCCAGGGTGGTCATGGTGTACTGAAAGACCTGGCCCGTCGGAGCCGGCGGCTGGCCGATTTGCCCAGCCGCTACTTGCGTGTTTTGCTGTTCGATCGCCCGCACCACGTCGGCCGAGCTGATGCCGCGCATGGCCATCTGCTGCGGGTCGAGCCAGACGCGCATGCTGTAGTCGCGCTGTCCTAGAAAGGCGATCGCCCCCACGCCCGGCAGACGCGACAGCTCGTCGCGCAGCTGAATCGTGGCGTAGTTGCTCAGATAAAGATTGTCGCGCGAGCCGTTGGGCGAGAACAAGTTCACGATCATCAGCACGCTGGGCGATTTCTTCTTGACCGTCACGCCGCGGCGTTTGACCAGGTCGGGCAGAATCGGCTCGGCCAGCGAAACGCGGTTCTGCACCATCACCTGCGCCATGTTCAGATCGGTGCCCGGCTCGAACGTGACGGTCAGCACGTAGTTGCCGTCGTTGGTGCATTGGCTCGAAAGATACATCATGCTTTCGACGCCGTTCACCTGCTGCTCGATCGGCGCGGCGACCGTGTCGGCCACGACGTGCGCGTTGGCGCCGGGATAAGTCGTCGAAACTTCGACCGTGGGGGGCGTGATCTCGGGATATTGCGTAACCGGTAGAGCGAAAATCGCGATGGCGCCGGCCAGCGTAATCACGACCGACAACACCGTGGCAAAAATCGGTCGATCGATGAAGAATTTAGAAAACACGGTCGCTCGTCGTCAGTAGGTGGGGACTGTTAATGCGGTATTCCGTAGCGGGACGTCCTGGATTCTCACGTCTCGCGTCGATGAGGCGTTTGCTGGGGCGGACCATGCGGCGTCGCACCGTTGCTGGGCGACACGGACGGACCGTTCGCAGACGGCACGGCCGCGTCCTTCGTAGAATGCGCACGTTCCGGCCGTGGGTCGGCTGCCGGTGATGCCGGCGGACGTGTCGTCGGTCGCACCGCCAACTTGCGCCGCGGGATCACGCGCGTGGCAGCCCAGCGCCCGGCGTGCCACCAGCTCCGCGGCTGCAAGACGGCCAGTGCACCGGCGGCGGCGCGTGCCAGCGGGCCTTGCGTGAAAACGTGCCAATGCGACATGCGGTCGATCACCGCGAAGAATATGGGCGTGAGCAAAATCCCGAAGAACGTTACGCCCAGCATGCCAGAAAAGACCGCCGTGCCCAAAGCGCGGCGCATCTCGGCGCCAGCGCCGGTGGCCACGACCAGCGGCAGCACGCCAAGGATAAAGGCGAACGACGTCATCAAAATCGGGCGCAGACGCAGTTGGCAGGCCTGCATCACCGCATCGCGGAGCACGATGCCTTCTTCGCGCCGGTACTTGGCAAACTCGACGATCAGAATCGCGTTCTTACAAGCCAGCCCGATGAGCACCACGAAGCCGACTTGCGTGAAGATATTGATGTCCATGTTGGCGATCGCCACGCCGGCGATCGAGCACAGGACGCACATCGGCACGACCAGGATCACGGCCAATGGCATCGACCAGCTTTCGTACAGCGCGGCCAGCACCAGGAACACGAACACCACCGAGAACGCAAACACCACCATGCCCGTGTTGCCCGAAAGCTGCTCGAGGTACGCCAGCTCGGTCCATTCGATCGACATCGAATTCGGCAGTTCGTGCTGCGCGACGTTTTCCAACGCTGCGATCGCCTGGCCGGTGCTGAAACCGGGGGCCGCGTTGCCGTTGATGCCGGCGGCCGGGTACATGTTGTAGCGCGTAAGAACCAGCGGCCCGCCGACCGACGACACCTGCGCCAATGTTCCCAGCGGCACCATCGTTCCCGAGGGATTACGAATGCGCAACCGTTTGACGTCCTCGACCTGGTCGCGGAAATGCGTGTCCGCCTGCACGATCACCTGCCAGGTGCGCCCGAAGCGATTGAAATCGTTGACGTACCGCGAGCCAAGATAGGACTGCAACGCATCGAACAACTCGGCCAGGCTGATACCCGCCGACAGGCAGGCCTTGCGATCGACGTCGATGTACAACTGCGGCGAATCGGTCTTATAGACCGTGAACAAGCCGGCCAGCCCGGTAGTCTCGTTACCCTTGGCCACCATGTTGTCGGTCTGGCGCTGCAGCTCGACGAGCCCCAGGTCGCCGCGGTCCTCGACCATGAACTTGAAACCGCCGGCGCGCCCCAAGCCCGACACCGCGGGCGGCGGAAAAACATTCACCAAGGCATCGCGCACCTCGGCCGCAAACTGCTTACGCAGCGACGCCATGATCGCGTCGGCGGTCAGATCGGGCGATTGTCGCTCGTCGAAATCGTCGAGAATGATGAACATCGAGCCAAAGCTCGAGCCATAAGCACTCAGCATGAAGGAATTGCCGATCACCGAGTTCACGTTCTTGACGCCCGGCGTCTCCATCACGATCCGCTCGATCGTGGCCATCGCGTCCGAGGTGCGTCCCTGGCTCGTCGAGTCGGGCATTTGCACGCTGGCGACGAGATATCCCTTGTCCTGCGAGGGAATGAAACCGGCCGGCAACTGGCCGTAGCCCCAGTAGGTCAGCCAGAGCAGGCCGCCATAGATAGCCAGCACGATGACTGGCACGCGCAGCAAGCCGCCAACCACGCCCAGGTAACCGCGCGTCGAGGTGCGCACGCCGAAATTGAAGAACCGAAAGAACCAGCCAAATAGCAAGTCGAGCAACCGCGTCAGTACATCCTGCTTTCCTTCACGCGGCCGCAACAACAGCGCCGCTAAGGCCGGGCTGAGACTTAGCGAGTTGATCGTGGAAATCACGGTCGAAATCGCGATCGTCAAGGCAAACTGCCGGAAGAACTGTCCGACGATGCCCGAAATAAACGCGCAAGGGATGAACACCGCCGACAGCACGAGGCCCACGGCAATGATCGGTCCGGCCACTTCGTCCATGGCGCGAATCGCGGCGTCGCGCGGCTGCAGGCCATGCTCGATGTGATATTCGACGGCCTCCACGACCACGATCGCATCGTCGACGACAATGCCGATGGCCAGCACCAGGCCAAAGAGTGTCAAATTGTTGAGACTGAAACCCACGAGGGCCATCGCGGCGAACGTTCCGACGATGGCCACGGGCACCGCAATCAGCGGAATGATCGAGGGCCGCCACCCCTGCAGGAAAACCAGCACCACCAGCGCGACCAAGAACACCGAATCGCGCAGCGCCTTGAACACTTCGCTCACCGACTCGCGAATGTACGGCGTCGTGTCGTAACCGATTTCATAGACCACGCCGTCCGGAAAATCGTGAGACAACTCGGCCATCTTGGCCTTCACATGGTCGGCCGTATCGAGCGCATTGGCGTCGGGCAACTGAAAGATGGCCAGGCCGACGGTCGGCTTGCCGTCGAAACGGTTGCTGATGTCCTCGCTACGGGCCCCCAATTCAACGCGGCCCACGTCGCGGATCCGCACGCTGCGCCGGTCGGCCGTGAACTTGATGACGATGTTTTCGAATTCCTCGGGCACGGTCAGCCGCCCACGCACCGAGAGCGGCATCTGCTTGACCTGGCCGTCGACGGCCGGAGGCTGGCCGATCTGCCCCAGCGCCACGTGCATATTCTGTTCGCGGATGGCATTGACCACGTCCGTGACTTCGAGATCGCGCGAGGCGAGCTTATCGGGGTCGAGCCAGATGCGCATGCTGTAATCGCGCTGACCAAAGACCAGCACCTCGCTGATGCCCGGCAGTCGCGAGAGCTCGTCGCGAATGCGCATCAGCGCATAGTTGCTGAGGTAAAGCTGGTCGTAGCGGCGGTCAGGCGAGTTAAGGCTGACCGTCAGGAGAATGTCGGGAGAGCGCTTGCGCGTCGTCACGCCGGTTTGCCGCACAACCTCGGGCAAAAGCGGCATGGCCAGCGCCACGCGGTTTTGCACGAGCACTTGCGCCAGGTTCAGATTCACCCCCGGCTTGAACGTTACGGTAAGCGTGTACGAACCGTCGTTGGTGCTCTGCGAAGCCATATACAGCATGTCTTCCACGCCGTTGACCTGCTGCTCGATCGGCGCGGCGACGGTCTGGGCCACCACTTGCGCGCTGGCGCCAGGGTAGTTGCAGTCGACCTGCACCGTTGGTGGAGTGACCGGCGGAAACTGCGCCAAGGGGAGCGTGTAGAAAGCGATGCCGCCGGCCAGCGTGATCAGGATCGACAGCACGGAGGCAAAGATGGGCCGGTCGATGAAAAATCGCGAGAACACGCTGTGTCGCTCACTTGATTACGATCGTCACCAGCCCGCGAGGTTCGGGCGTTGCTGGTCCCGGCACGCTGCTCGGTCGATGCTCACCAGCAGGAGCGGCCGCGCGCTCCGGGTCGTGACTAGCGGGCTGTGGGAGCACTGGGCGGCGGCGCCGAGGCCGCCTTGGCTTCCGCCACCGCCACCGACGGACCCGCCACCGACGGACCCGCCACCGACGGACTCGCCGCCGACGGCCCCTCCGCCGAGGGACGCGGGGCACTGGCCACGGTATCACGCTCAAGCGGGCGAGGATCGACTTCCAAATCCTTCCGCAAACGCTGTAGTCCGGTGACGGCGATCCGATCGTCGAGCGCCAGTCCTTCGGTAATCACGCGGCGGCCGGCCAGCAACATTCCCACTTTCACGCGGCGATAGACGACATGATTCTTGTCATCGATGACATACACAAACCGTTGGCCCTGATCGGTCGCCAGAGCTTCTTCCGGAATGAGCAAGGCCGGATGAGGATCGCCCACCGGGAAGCGGATACGCACGAACAAGCCGGGTGACAACAACCGGGCAGGATTGTTGATCACGGCCCGCAAGCGCAGCGTACCAGTCGTCGGGTCGATCTGATTGTCGACAAAGTCGACTACGCCTGACAGGTTGAACTCCGCTTCGTCCGCGAGCGCCACCTGCACGGTGATCTGCGTCTCGCGATGCGACTTGATACGCCCTTCGCGGACCAGGCGGCGCAGCTTCAACACCGTGCGTTCGTCAATGTCGAAGTACGCGTAGATCGGGTCCATCGAAACAATCGTCGTCAGAATCGTCTCGTCGGCGCGCACCAGGTTGCCCGGATCGACCATGCGTCGGCTGATGCGTCCGTCGATCGGCGAAAGGACGCGCGTGTAGCTGAGATTCAAATCCGCCAATTCCTTCGCGGCTTGCATTCCCTTGAGCGTGGATTTTGCTTCGGCGTGGTCGAAGGTGTACTGGTCGAACTCTTCCTGCGATTTCACGCGGTTTTCGATCAGCGGCGTGGCACGAGCCACCTGGCGGTTCAACCGCTCGATGCGCGATTCATACTGGCTCACGTTGGCCGTAGCTTGATCCGCGGCCGCCTGGAACCAGCGCGGGTCAATCTGGAACAACATGTCGCCCGCCTTCACTTCGGCGCCGTCGGCAAAGAGGACCTTGTCGAGGTAGCCGCTGACCCGAGCTCGAATCTCGACCGTCTTCATGGCAGCCGTGCGGCCCGTGAATTCCTCGTACTCCGACACCGTCTCTTCGGTGGGATGAGTAAAGAGGACTTGCTGCACCTTGGGTGGCGGCGGTCCGGCCGGCTTGCGATTGCACCCCGCCGCCAAGAGACCGATCGCGATGAGGCAAAACACCACACTCGCCGCGCGCAGCGGGTGGGCGAAAGTCGACAATTTGTCGCGGGACGATGCTATATGCGGCATGTTTCGCCGGCTCTTGGCAGCCGTTGAATGCAGGCTAGCGGGGCAACGGCAGGATTTTACGGATGACTGACTAGTCAGTCAGTAGCCCCGTTGGTAGATTATAGGCAGAGCCACTCCTTCTGCAATATCTGCCTGCCAAGACATTTCCAGTGACAGGAGGGTTCAAGCATCAAAGTCCGCCTCGCGGGGGAGCCCGGCGGCCAAGGGGTGGGGAATCAGCGAGGGGTCGGGGGACTCAGGGGCTTTTCGGCGAGCGATTCCATGCCAGCACAGTCAACCACAACTCAAAAGGTGGCCGAACAAGCGGCCACCCGCACGCCCGCGACCGCCGACAGCGCACCGGGTAAACGTGAGGAACGTCGCCAGGCCATTATCGAGGCCGCGGCCCGCCTCTTTGCCGAACAGGGGTACACGGCTTGCGAAATGGAGCGCGTCGCCGCCGAACTGGGCATCGCCAAGGGAACCCTGTATCTCTACTTTTCCAGCAAGGAGGCGCTCTTCTACGCCTGCGTTGATGCCGGCATGAAGCAGATGCAAAGCGCCGTGTTGCAGGCGGCCGACGAAGCGAACAATCCGGTCGATCGAATTGCCCGAGGCATTCGCGCTTATTTGCAATTCTTCGAGGACCATCCCGAGCACGTCGAGCTGTTGATTCAAGAACGGGCGAATTTCAAGGGCCGCAGCCGGCCCACGTATTTCGAGTACCGCGACCAGAACCGGGAAAAGTGGCGACCGGTACATGAAGAAATGATCGCCACAGGGCGTTATCGCGGCGACATTCCCGTCGAGCGCATCATGGACGCCATCGGCAATTTGCTGTACGGCACCATGTTCACGAACCATTTCGTCGGCCGAGCGGTTTCGCTGAACGAGCAGTATCAGTCGCTGCTGGAAATCTTGATGCGCGGCCTGCTCAGCGAAGAGGAGCGCGCCGCCCAAGCTCACCAACCGCTAACGGTTCAAGGTGAGGCGAAATAATCGCCACGGGTCGGATCGCGCGCGACGCAATCTGCCCCGGACGGGCCACATTCGCATTCCACGGCCCCAGCACCTATAATTCCCACACACCCTCTGCGCATCGGGGGAGTCGCTGGCCCGATGTCTTGTAATTCAACTCTTAAGGAGTGCGCCATGCACCCGCGTTGGAATCACCAGGCATTGAGCCTTTTCGCCAGCCTGTTACTCCTCGTCGCCACCTGCGCGCGCGTTCTGGCCGAAGAACAACCCGCCGCCCCGGCCATCGATCCCCAGGCAGCCAAGGTCCTGAGCGACTGGGGCAAGTACACGGCCCAGTTGCAAGGATTTAGCGCGACGATCAAGGCTTCGATGGAGGCCCGGCAAGGAGAATTGTCGCAAGAGCGCGAAGTCACCACGCAAGTGACGGCGCAGCGTCCCAACAAGCTTTCTCTCAACTTGAAAACCGGTCAGGATTCGGCCGACCTGGTTTGCGATGGCAAATCGCTTACGGTGTCGCTGACCACGGCCAAGAAGTACTTCATCGACGAAACGGCAGAACGCGTCAGCAGCTGGTCCAAGATCCTGGAGAATCCCATCGCCGCCGCCATCATTACGCAAGGGAACGCAGGCGCCATCATGGCCGCGCTGTTCGCGGACGACCCAAACGCGAAGCTGCTATCGTCCATTGAATCAGCCACCTACGGCGGCGAGGTCATGCTCGACGGCACGAAATGCCATCTGATCCAGGCCGTCGGCAAGGACACAGACTGGCAACTGTGGATCGACGCCGGCCCTAAGCCGCTCTTGCGCCAATTCGTTCCCGACCTGAACAAGGCCATGGCGAAACTGGCCGCGGCACAAGGCAGGCAGGCGCCGGCCGATTTGCGCATCAAATCGACGTCCGTCTTTACCGATTGGAAGGAGAACCCCACGCTTGCGGCTGACACCTTCGCTTTCAGCCCACCCCTGGGCGCCGTCAAGATCGATAACCCGGCCGACCAGGTCGAGCCGCTGCACCCGCTGCTGGGAAAAGTGGCGCCGCCGATCAATCTCGATCTGCTCGGAGGCGGCAAGCTCGACCTGGCCAGTCTGAAGGACAAGAACATCGTGATCCTCGACTTCTGGGCCACGTGGTGTGGACCGTGCAAACGGGCCATGCCGATCATTGAAAAAGTCGCCGACGAATATAAGAAAAAGGGCGTCCGCCTTTACGCCGTGAACCTTGAAGAATCTGCGGAAGACGTGCAACATTTCGCCGAGCAGTCGGGCATTACCGCCACGATTGCCCTCGATTCCGCCGGAACCGCGGCGCGTGATTATCAAGCCCAGGCCATTCCGCAGACCGTGCTCGTCGGCAAGAACGGTACCGTGCAGGTTGTTCACGTCGGCCTGCTGCCCGATCTGGAGAATCAACTGCGCAAGGAGCTGGACGCGCTCTTGGCGGGCAAGGACCTGGCGGCCGAAGCGAAAGCCAAGGCCGAGAAGGGTAAGCCATCCGCGGCCGAGCCTGTCACGGACGACAAGTAGCTAAAAGCGTTGTTGGCCGTATTCGATCAGTGCCCGGTCGATGATTTTCGTGGCGTAGTACAACACGCACAGCACGCCGAAAGTTGCCAAGATCAGCTCCCAGGGGTAGCGGCGCGTGAAATCGTCGATTGTCGTAAAGGCCAGCTTCTCCGGCCGCCCGACGACGTCCCAGCTGTTGAAGCGCTGAAAGCGCCCCAGGTAAATCCCCAGCGCCACCAACAGGTTCAGCGTCAGCTCGCTCGGTATCACCAGTCGCGTGCGCCCCAGGGCGCGCAAGTAGTCCGTCGCGCGCATGATCGATAGGACATGGGCCTGCCAGCCGGCCAGCATGAAGACCGCGTATTGCGGAATCAGTACCAGCGCCACGCTCCACACGGGAATGTACGGCTCACGGCGAATACGGTGTACCAGGTGCAAGACGTCGGTCAGCGTGTAGGCCGAATTCGGCAGAAAGAGGCAAAACACCACAACCCCCAGCCACCACAGGACCCCGCGCCGCCAGCGCGGCGGAAACAGCAGAATCGCCAGCGCCAAAGGGACCAGGGCCAGCACGGCGTTCCACCCCATCCCGAAGTCGGGCTCGAGCACGCGGCGAACCGTCTCCAAATCGAAATGCATGGGCGTCAACTATTGCGGCCAGGAGGGGATTTGCGCGCACGGGGTTGCAAAAGCGTAGCACAACCGCCGGGGCGCGGCGGGTGAACAAGATCATCGCCCGTTTTTTGGCTGCGATTCCCGCTGCGTGTACACTGGAGGCCATGAAAGAATCCACCGCTCACGGCCGCATCGCCCGGGCTGGTTTGATCGTGGCCATTCTTGCCGCCGCATTGCTTGGCAACACGATCGCCAGCCGCGCCGACAAGGCCGCCCTCCCCTCGGCCATCGATCGGCGTGCCGACGCCACCTGGAAGGCCGCCCTGCAAATCTGGGAATGGGCCGAGCCCGGGTACCAGGAAGAAAAATCCTCGGCCCTGTTGGCCAACATGCTCGAGGCCGAGGGCTTCGAGGTCGAACGCGGCGTAGCCGGAATTCCCACCGCCTTCACGGCCACGGCCGGCAGTGGGCGCCCCGTGATCGCGATCCTGGGCGAGTACGACGCCCTACCGGGCTTGTCGCAACAAGCCGTGCCCGAGCGAGCGCCGCGCGTGCCGGGCGGCTACGGCCAGGCGTGCGGGCATCATCTATTTGGCGCTGCCTCGGCCGCTGCCGCGATCGCCGTGGCCGAGGAACTAAAGAAAGAAAAGCTATCCGGGACGGTGCGCTTTTATGGTTGCCCGGCCGAGGAAGGGGGCGCGGCGAAAACGTTCATGGTTCGCGCCGGCTTGTTCAACGATGTCGACGCAGCGCTGCACTGGCACCCCGGCAACCGTAACGCGGCGGGCGACGCCACGTGTCTGGCCCGCATCGCGGCGAAATTTCGTTTCCGCGGCACAAGCGCCCACGCGGCGGCCTCGCCCGAGCAGGGGCGCTCGGCCCTGGATGCCGTCGAGCTGACGAATCATGCTTCGGAGCTGTTGCGCGAACACACGCCCGACCTGACCAGGATTCACCACGTGATCACGGCCGGCGGCGGCGCGCCGAACGTCGTGCCCGACTTTGCCGAAGTGTGGTTTTACGTCCGGCATCCGCAGGCCGATGTTGCAAAATCGGTTTATCAACGCTTGTTGAAGTGTGCCGAAGCCGGAGCGCTCGCCACCGAAACGAAGCTGGAAGTCGATTACCTGGGAGGTACGCACGAGCTGGTGCCGAACGATATCCTGTCGCGGATTACGCTCGCCAACCTGCGCGAGCTGAACGACCTGAGCTTTACGCCCGAGGAGGAGCTTTTCGCGGCCCGCATAGCCACGACGCTCGCGAAACCGGCGCCGCTCGATGGCCTGCGCGAGGTGACCGACTTCAAAGGAGGCCAGAACAAGGGTTCGACCGACGTGGGCGACGTCTCTTGCGTGGTGCCGACGACCGGCTTTTCGACCGTCTGCTGGGTGCCCGGCACGCCGGGCCACAGTTGGCAGGCGACGGCCGCCGGCGGAACGACGATCGGACGCAAAGGCATGCTGCTGGCGGCGAAAGTCTTGGCGGCCACGGCTTACGACCTGAGCACCAATCCCGAAGCGGTGGCGGCCGCGAAAGACGAGCTGGCGCGGCGCGTCGGCGCCGAGGGTTATCAGACGCTGCTCGTGCCGGGGCAAAAGCCTCCTTTGGATTATCGCAAGGCTCCTGTCGCGACCAGCGTGGCGGAGTGACGTAGGTGTCTCCGGATGATAATTGCCATTTCAAAGGGTCGGATGGGTGCCACGGGTGGCTTGCCCACCAGTGAAGTACACGCCGCAGGCACTGGTCGACAAGCTGCCAGTAGCACACTCGGTTGATGAACTCAGGTGGTGATCTCATGAGCCAACTTCCGTATTCATGCATCATCGGCGCGGGTTCGAGCGGCATTACGACTGCCAAGGCACTGCTCGAACGCGGTTTGCCCTTCGACTGTTTCGACCGCAGCGACGACGTCGGCGGCAACTGGTACTTCAACAATCCCAACCAGGTCAGTAGCGCCTATCGGTTGTTGCACATCGACACGTCGAAGTCGCGGATGCAGTACTCCGACTTTCCGATGCCGGAAAACTACCCGAACTACGCCCATCACACGCAGGTACTCGCTTACTTTCGCAGTTATGCCGACCATTTCGGCGTGCGCAAGCGCGTGACCTTCAACACCGGCGTGGAGCATGCCACGCGCGATCCCGATGGACTGTGGCGCGTGCGCTTGTCGACCGGCGAAGAGCGACGGTACGACGCGCTGTTCGTCTGCAACGGGCATCATTGGGATCCGCGCTGGCCCGAGCCGGCTTTTCCCGGCACCTTCGATGGCGCGGCGATCCACTCGCACTATTATCGCGACGCCGAGGACTTCCGCGGCAAGAACGTGCTCATTCTCGGCATGGGCAATAGCGCCATGGATATCTCGGTCGAGTGCAGCTATGTGGCGAACAAGGTGTTCCTCGCCGCCCGGCGCGGAGCCCACATCATCCCGAAGTACCTGCTCGGTCGCCCCGCCGACAAGTGGGTCATACCCTGGCTGCCGTGGTGGCTGGGCCGGAAGTTCCTTGCGCCGCTCTTGCGATTGCAGGTCGGTCGCATGGAGGATTATGGGCTGCCCAAGCCCGATCACAAGCTTTTCGAGGCGCACCCGAGCGTGTCGAGCGTGATCCTCGACCGCATCGCCCACGGCGACATCGTCCCCAAGCCCAACATCGCGGCCTTGGAGGGAAAACGCGTCCGCTTCGTCGACGGCTCGAGCGAACCGGTCGATGCCATCATTTACTGCACGGGCTATAAGGTGTCGTTTCCGTTCTTCGACGAAGACTTCATCTCCGCGCCCGACAACGATCTGCCTTTGTATTTGCGGATCTTCAAGCCCGAGATCGATAACCTGTTCTTCATGGGGCTGTTCCAGCCGCTGGGCGCGATCTTTCCCGCGACCGAGAAGCAGGCGTGCCTGGCCGGTGAATACCTGTGCGGGCGTTATGCGCTTCCCACGGCCGACGCCATGCAGAAAGCGATCGAAACCGATCGCCAGGCCATGTTCCGCCGCTACGTGAAATCAAAACGGCACACGATGCAGGTCGATTTCGACGCTTTCATGGCGCACCTCAAGCGCGAGATGAACGCCGGGGCGCGACGGGCCGCGGCCAATGGCAACCGCTTGCCCATCGCAGCGCGTGCGCGCGCCGACGCTGCCGGAGCACCCGCTTCGAGCGTACCCGCCCCGCATTCCGAGTTGCCACGCGGAACGAGGCAACCCACGGCCGATGGCAGATAGCTCCCGATCCCAGCCGCGCACGCTGCACGTTATCGCCAACGGCAAAATCGCCGGCGATCCGCGCCTCCGCGAAGCGGTGCGCGTGGTGCGCGAGCGTGGGCATCAAGTGTGCGTCAGCGTAACCTGGGAAGCAGGCGACGCGGCGAGTTTGGTCGGCGCTGCCGCCATCGCGAGTGCCGACGGCGTCGTCGCCGCTGGCGGCGATGGCACGATCAACGAAGTCGTCTCAGGCCTCGTCGGTCTTTCACAATCGAGTTCGCCACCCAACCGGCTCCCGGCGCTCGGCATCGTCCCGATGGGCACAGCCAACGACTTTGCCCGCGGCTGCGGCGTACCGACCGATGACCTGACCGAAGCGCTACTGAACGTGGCCGAGGGCGTGGCGACGCCGATCGACGCGGGCCGCGTCAACGGGCGGACCTTCGTGAATGTCGCCACGGGTGGTTTTGGCACCCAGGTCACGGTCGAAACTCCGCCGGAAGTGAAACGCCTGTTGGGGCGCGTGGCCTATTTGGTTTCCGGCGTGGTGTCAATCGGCCGGCTGCAGGCGCGGACGATTCGAGTCCGCGCGCCCGACTTCGAGTGGCAAGGCGCCACGTACGTGTTCGCCGTCGGTAACGGGCGGCAGGCGGGCGGCGGCTTTCAGATGTGCGAGCACGCGCTACTCAACGACGGACTTTTGGATCTGATGATCGTGCCCGACGTTCCCTATGATCAGGCACTCGACCTGCTGCGTGAATTGCTGTCGCCGCCGCCCCACACGAATTATCAAAGCGTGATCTATCGGCAGGTCCCCTGGGTCGAGATATCTTCTACGGCCGGGCTGGCCATGAATCTTGACGGCGAGCCCTTGCAGGCCGAAAACTTTCACTTCGAAATGGCGCCACAGGCCATCTCGTGTTATCTGCCCGCGGACGCGCCCTTAGTGCGCGCAGATCAGGCCCTTTCGCCGCGCGGTTAATTCGCCGCTTTCTCTGCGGTTACACCACCGCAGACGTCCACACGGCGATGCAAACACGGAAGGGGGCCAACCATGGCGACGATTGTCGAGGAAATGGATCGTGCCGCGCCCGCCGAGCGCCCTGGCGGACGCCTGGCGGGCTATCACCATTGGCATGATCTGCTGTTCGTGCATTGGCGCGTCGAGCCAGACGTTGTAGCACCGCTGCTGCCGCGCGGCGTGACGCTCGACACGTTCGACGGTAGTGCCTGGGTCGGCCTGGTGCCGTTTTCGATTTCTGGCCTGCGGCCGTGGTGGTTTCCCGCACTGCCAGGCGTGAGCGCATTCAACGAAATCAACGTCCGCACCTACGTCCATTACCGCGGTCGCGATCCGGGCGTGTGGTTCTTCAGCCTCGACGCCACGAACTCTCTGGCTGTGCGCGTGGCTCGCTGGTGGTGGGGCTTGAACTATCACCGCACGGCGATGAACGTGCGCGTCACCGGCGCCGTGGCGCATTACGAAGCGGCCCGCCGCGGCGGCGGCCGCCGGGCCGGCGCACAACTCGTGGCCGAGATCGGCCCGCTCCTGGGCGCCGATGAACGCGACCGCCCGCTGCCGCCGGGCCGCACATTGCCGGGCACGCTCGAACATTTCTTGCTCGATCGCTACATCCTGTACTCGCAAGCCGGCGACGGGCCACTCTACCAAGGCATCGTGCACCACGCGCCGTACGTGATTCACGAGGCGAGCCTGCTGGCCTGTCGGCAAACGCTGCTTCCCGCCAACGGGATTTTCGGTGCCCCCCTGCCCTGCCACGCCGCGTATTGCCCCGGCGTCGAGGTGGAAGTGTTCCCGCTGCGTCGCGTGTGAAGCGGCGCGCGCAGGAGAACTGCAAAGCCTGCAGCCGGGGTCTGTGGCCGGAAGCCGCACGTGAAATCCCGGCCTCACAGAGGCCGGCTACAGAAGATACGCGCGCAGAATCTCGACTTTGCAGTTCTCCTGGCGGCGCGCGGCCGTGACGTAAGCTATTCCCCTCGCATCGACTAAGATGGAGCATTCGTCTGCTTCGTACTTTGTCGAGCTGACCTGCCTCGAATGCCCCCTCGCGCCGCTTACATTCACGTCCCGTTCTGCCGGCATCATTGCGGGTATTGCAATTTCACGGTCGTGGCCGGCCGCGATGATCTGATCGAGCAGTTCCTGGCCGCGATCGAGCGCGAGCTGTCCGTTCTAGAGACACCGCGCGCGGTCGACACGCTGTTTATAGGCGGCGGCACGCCGACGCATTTGCCGCCGCCGGCGCTGGGCAAACTACTGGCAATCATCCGTCGCTGGTTCGCGCTGGCGGGCGGAGGCGAATTCTCGGTCGAGGCCAACCCGGCTGATATCTCGCCTGAAATCGTCGGGGGCCTGGTCGAACATGGCGTAACCCGCGTCAGCCTCGGCGCGCAATCGTTCAACACCGACAAGCTAAAAGTGCTGGAACGCGACCACGGGCCCGACACCATTCGCGCCGCGGTCGAAGATCTGCGGGCGGCCAACGTACAAGTATCGCTCGATTTGATCTTCGCGGCTCCTGGTGAGACGCTCGCCGGCTGGCAAGATGATCTGGCTCAGGCCATGGCGCTCGCGCCGGACCACGTTTCGACCTACGGCTTGACGTTCGAACGCGGCACGACCTTTTGGGGCCGCCGCGCGCGAGGTGAATTGCGATCTGCCGACGAGGAGTTGGAACGCGACATGTACCTGACCGCCATCGATACGCTGACCGGAGCGGGCTTCGAACATTATGAAGTCTCGAACTTCGCCAGGCCCGGCCACCGCTGCCGGCACAACGAAGTCTATTGGGCGGGCGAAGAATATTACGCCGCGGGGCCGGGCGCGGCACGCTACGTCGGCGGCCGCCGCGAAATGAATCACCGCAGCACGACGACCTGGATCAAACGCGTGCTGGCCGGCGAGTCGCCGGTGGCCGAATCGGAAACGCTTTCACCCGAAGATCGGGCCCGTGAGGGGCTGGTGCTGGCTTTGCGCAGGCGCGAGGGAATCGCCCGCGACGAATTCGCCGCCCGCTTTGGCTATTCCATCGGTGCGCTCGGCGGCGCGTCGCTCACTGATTTTACGGCGCACGGATTGATCGAAGACGACGGCCGCACGTTGCGGCTTTCGCGCGCGGGGCTGCTCGTGAGCGACGCCCTGTGGTCGAAACTTTTGCGGCGCTGAAAAGTTTCTTCTGTGGCCGGCCTCTGCGAGGCCGGGATTGATCGTGCGGCTATCGCGGTCACAGGCCCCGGCTGTAGAGTCGCGATATCACGTCGTGGGAAACTAGCGTGTGTCGTATTGGCCGAGCGAAAGGTCCCCTCTCCCTCCGGGAGAGGATTAGGGTGAGGGACATTCGAGGTCGACGCTGATTGCCGAGCCCCTCACCCCGGCCGTCTCCCGGAGGGAGAGCGAGTTCGCAACGCGCGGGTTAGGAGCAGAAACAGAAATCCTGGACACGGATTCTGTCGGATGCACCACTCCCAATTGGCACCACACAACCTCAATGACGCCCCTCGCGCGCACACACTAACCACCCACCACCCAATATCAGGCGACTCGCTTTCTGCTGGTCGGGGTTGTACGATTGGGGCCAATCCGCCGCACTCACTCCCCTGCCCTTTCGATATCGAGCCGTCATGAAATACTTAAATCCCGGTCCCGTGGCAACGCTTGTTGCCTTGCTGCTTACAACGGCCGCGCTTGCGGCCGACCCAAGTGCCGAACGCTGGGGAAAGGCCATCGCGGCCTTCGAGGAACAGGACAAGCAATCAGCGCCGGCCCAGGAGGGAATCGTCTTTATCGGTAGCTCCTCGATCCGACTGTGGGACCTGAAAAAGGGGCTGCCTGATTTGCCGTGCGTGAATCGCGGCTTCGGCGGGTCGCACATGGCCGATTCGGCCTACTTTGCCGATCGCATCATCATCCCCTATCGGCCACGCGTTGTGGTCGTGTACGCCGGAGGAAACGACATTGCCGCGGGCAAATCGCCCGAGCAGGTAGCCGACGATTTTCAGGCGCTCGTGAAGAAAGTACACGTCGCCCTGCCCCAGACGAAGATCTACTTCGTGTCATTGTTTCCCACGGTTGCCAGACAAAAACTCGACGACAAGATGAAGCAGGTCAACACGCTGATCGAACAGTTCACCAAGTCCGATCCGCGCCTTGGCTATATCGACACGCGCACCCGTATGACAGCCGCCGATGGCGGGCCACGCCCCGAACTATTGCGCGCCGACAACCTGCACATGAACGACGCAGGCTATGCGATCTGGAACGAGATCGTGGGACCGATTGTCAACGCAGCTTACAAGGCCGCAGAGAAATGAAGTCCTCGCCTACGGCGTGGCGGCGAATTTCTGAATGCGGTGGTTGAACGCGTCGACGACGTACAGGCAGCCGTGGCTGTCGATGCCTATGCCGTGCGGGGCGTAGAACTGGCCGGACTTCGTTCCCTCCTCGCCGAAGCCAACCTGGTAGGCGCCATCGGCTGTGAAACGCTGGATGCGGCCGCCGATCGCGTTGACCCATAGTCGCCCCTTGGTGTCGAAGGCGAGGCCCGTCGGCCCCTGCATATTCTTTTGCTCGAAGGCGCCAAAGAACCCGCCGAATTTGCCCGGCGCAACCTCGTTATCACCCCAGGCGTCTAGGAACTTGCCGTTCGGGCTGAATTTCTGCACGCGGCCCAGCACGGCCTCGGTCGTGTAGACGTTCCCCTGCTCGTCGACGGCCACGAACGTGGGGCCGGCGAAGAATGCCTTCGGGTGGGGGTTGCCGCCGAATTCGCCGTGCTCGAATCCCTTGCGTCCCCATTTCGTAAGGAACTTTCCCTGCGTGTCGAAAACCTGAACACGGCGATTGCACTGGTCGGCGACGTAAACGCGGTCGTCGCGACTGATGGCCAGCCCGCCCGGCATGTCAAACTCGCCATCCCCCTGGCCGAATTTGCCCCATTCGCGCAGCGGCTCACCGGCCGTGGTGAAAACGGCAATCTTGTCGCGCTTCCGCGCTTCTTCATAACGCGAGGGCGGAATGCCGGCGTGCGCGATGTACAGGTTCTCTTCGCGGTCGAAGGCCATTCCGCCCGGGAAGGCTGAAACCGGGAACGCGGTCAGGAACTTGCCGTCGCTCGAGAACTTCTGCACGCGGGCGTTATAGAAATCGGTGACAAAAACTTCGTCGGCACGATTGATAGCGATGCCGATCGGAAAGTTGAACTCCCCCTCGCTAGCGCCTTGGCCGCCCCATTCGCACAAGAACTTCGGTGAATTCGGAGCTGGTTCCGCGGCCCGTGCTGTGATCGACGTGCATGCGATCACAAGAAGAAACAAACATGCCGCCGTCAGGGATGATAAGCAACACGAACGGAAACCGGCATTTCGCCGTGGCCTGGTCCGCGGGTCAGGCAAGCCCCGATGTCGCATGCTCCGCCGCGGCGAAATAGGCGCCGCCCTCGTCGCGTGTCAGCTACTCGCCGCTCGTATCGAGCACGGCTAGAAATGCCTTCTGTGGGATGTCGACGCTGCCCACCGATTTCATCCGCTTCTTTCCTTCGCGCTGCTTGGCCCACAACTTGCGCTTACGGGTAATATCACCGCCGTAGCACTTGGCGGTCACGTTTTTGCGCATCGCCGAAATCGTCTCCCGCGCGATGATCCGGCTGCCGATGGCGGCCTGAATCGCGACTTCGAACATATGCCGGTCGATCTCGCCGCGCAATTTCTTGACCACTGCCCTGCCCCGCCGGTCGGCATCTTTGCGATCGCAAATGATCGAGAGTGCGTCGACGCGGTTGCCGCCGACCAGGATATCCATTCTTACCAGGTCGGCCGGGTAATAACCCAATAGCTCGTAATCCATCGTGCCGTAGCCGCGCGTGCAGCTCTTCAGCTTGTCGTGCATATCGTAGATCACTTCGGCCAGCGGCAAGTCATAGACCAGCATCGCGCGGGTCGGCGACAGATATTCGGTGCGGACGTAAATGCCGCGGCGATCATTGCAGAGTTGCATGACCGGGCCGATGACTTCGCTGGGTAGCACGAAGCTGACGCGCACGATCGGCTGGCGAAACTCTTCGATCTCACCGGCATCGGGAACCTTTTGCGGGTTGTAGATCCGCAGGGTTTCGCCATTCTTCGTGAGGATCTCGTAGGTGACATTCGGCGCCGTTTGCACCAGGTCCAGATTCGCTTCCCCTTCGAGCCGCTGCTGCACGATCTCCATGTGCAACAGCCCCAGAAAGCCGCAACGAAATCCGAAGCCCAGCGCGTCGCTCGTCTCGGGCTCGAACTCGAAGCTGGGGTCGTTGATGCTCAGTTTCGTGAGTGCGTCGCGCAGCTCTTCGAAATCCTGCCCGTCCGACGGGTACAAGCCGCAAAAGACCATTCGCTTCGGTTCTTGATAACCGGGCAGCGCCGCGGCCATCGGCTCGGCGGCCGTGGTCACGGTGTCGCCGATGTGTACCTGATTGAGGGCCTTGATATTGCAGATCAAGTAGCCCACCTGACCGGCCTGCAACTCGTCGCACGAGCGGCGCTGCGGCACGAATTGGCCCAGCTCCAGCACCTCGTGGACGTAGCCCGTCTTGATGAAGCGGATCTTTTGCCCCTTGCGGACGGTGCCGTTCATCAAGCGGACGTAGGTGATGGCGCCGCGAAACTCGTCGTAGTGCGAGTCGAAGACCATCGCTTGCAGCGGCGCTTGCGGGTCACCGTCGGGGGGCGGAATGCGCTCGACGACGGCGGCCAACACCGCCTCGACCCCCTGCCCTGTCTTGCCGCTGGCCGGCAAAACCTCGGCCGCGTCGATGCCCAGCACGGTTTCCATCTCTTGCATGACATCGTCGGGCCGGGCGTTGATCAGGTCGATTTTGTTGAGCACTGGCACGATCGACAGATCGCTGGCCATGGCAGCCAAGGCATTGGCCACGGTTTGTGCTTCGACTCCCTGGCAAGCGTCCACCAGCAACAGCGCCCCCTCGCAGCAGGCCAGGCTGCGAGAGACCTCGTATTGGAAGTCGACGTGGCCCGGCGTGTCGATCAGGTTCAGTTCATACGTCTCGCCATTGTGACGAAAGCGCATCGCGACGGCGCGAGCCTTGATCGTGATGCCGCGTTGGCGCTCGAGCTCCATGTCGTCGAGCGTTTGCTCGCGCAGCTCGCGCTTGGCGACGGTACCCGTCACCTCCAGCAATCGATCGGCAAGCGTACTCTTGCCGTGATCGATGTGGGCGATGATCGAAAAGTTGCGGATGTGTTTACAGTCGAGCTTTGCCAACGTGGCCATCCCTGTTCATCCCTGAACGATTGTGTGTATTGGTGCTTGTCGATGAAGCGAATCGCGGCCGGCGTATCGCCAATCGTCGAGGAACTGCCCTCTCATGCCGTCATGTCCGAGCGCCGCGCAAGTGCTCCTGCCGCGCGACGCCCGCGGCGCCGATGAATCCAGCATCCCCTCCCAGCGAGGCGAAGTCGATCGTGGTCTTTTCGGCGAGGACGGGAAACGCGCGGCGGCGAACTTCGGCCCGCACGGTTTCCAGAAAGCTCTTGCCCAAGGGACGATCGTGGCCGCCAAAAGTCATCGCCCCGCCCAGCACGACTCCGTTGGGGTCGATCGTGTGCAATAAATTGACCACACCCACGGCCAGGTAGCGGGCCGTCTCCAGGACAAGTTCCAGGGCCAGCTCGTCGCCGGCCTCGGCCGCCTCGGCCAGTGCGAGCGGTGTCATCGGTTCATTGCCCAGCGCGTTCAGGGAACTAGTGCGTCCTTCGCCGAGCGCCTCGTTCACGCGGCGGACCACTCCCTTGGCGCTGCAAAAAGCTTCCAGATGGCCGCGCTGGCCGCACGAGCAGATCGGCGCGTCCGGCCGGCAATCGATAATGATGTGTCCGCATTCAGCGCCGTGGCTGTGCTCTCCGCGCAATACGAGATTGTCCACGACAATGCCACAACCGATGCCGGTGCCCAAAGTGAACATGACCATGCTGCGCAGTGTGCGACCACTGCCCACCCAGAACTCTCCGTAAGCGGCGGCGTTCGCGTCGTTTTCGAAACTGACCGGCAGGTTGGCATGCGCCGACAATCGATCGCGGATCGGAAAATCGGTCCAGCCCGCCAGGTTCGGCGGATCCAAAAGCAGACCCGCCGGAATATCCATGGTCCCCGGTGAACCGAGGCCGACGCGCGCCACCTGGTCGCGTCGCGCCCCGGCCTTGGCGATCGCTTCATGAACCGCGGCCCCCATCCGCCGGGCGCCATCCTCGGGTCCTTTTTCGGCCTCGGTCGCGACGCTAAGCCACGATAGCGGCCGACCAAGGTCATCGACCACGCCAACCTTAATGCTGGTTCCCCCTAAATCCACCCCCACGAACAGAGGCGCCTGAGCCTGGTCAACCGGAATGAACTTGGACTGGGACATTGGGAGAAGCGAGGCGACCAGGTAAGACCGGTCGGACAGGCGACCAGCCGGGATCGGCGGGGAGTGGCGTCACGGCAGGCTCGGCCGAAAGAAGTATAGGTTTTGCCCCGCAGGGTGGCAATCGCAGGTGCTCCCCAGTGCCGATGCAAACGGTGCGCCAGGTAAAAACACCATCCCGCGGCAACGCGGAAACCATGCGACGAATCGCGCGAAAATGCCGCAGCTAGGCACTATTGCCTTCGTTTGTTAGGCTCTTGGCAGTCGTCGGGCGCAGGGGGGCGCTCGCCAAGGCGACAGGAGCTGCGCACGGATGGTGAAGCAGAAAAGACGATCCGGTCGATCTGCCGCAGCTTGCCCCTTCTCATCGATAGCTTCGATCACGGCCGCGCTGCCTCCCTCGCTCTCTTTTCGCGGGCAAGCGATCAGAGCGTTTTCAATTCTGGGTTTTCGCACGCTCGTCGCTGCTGACGGCCAGGCGTGTTTTTCCATCGTTTGCCAGAGGGTTTGGTCATGAGATTCTCGTCCAGTGCAACGCACCGACATCGCTCGACCCGTCGCCTCGCAGCGCTACTGCGATTCTTTGCCTGCCTGGCGCTCTTGGCGAGCAACGTGGCCGGCGCCGAGGCGACCGGTCCTTCGACGGATCCCGCGCAGCTGGCCGGCAAAGTGTTGATCTATCGCGACGGCTACGGCACGCCGCACATCGACGGCGCCAACGACGCCGCCACCGTCTTCGGCTTTGCCTACGCCCAGGCGGAGGACTTCTTCTGGCAGATCGAGGACACATACATCCTGGCTCTCGGGCGCTATGCCGAGGTGCTTGGTCCCAAGGGGCTGAATTCCGACTTGCTCAACCACGCGTTTGAAATCGTGCCGCGGTCGCTCGCCGAGTACGACCAGCTCGAGCCCGACGTGAAAATGATCTGCGAATCGTTCGTTGCCGGCTTGAATTACTACCTGGCCACGCATCCCGAGGTAAAACCGCGGCTGATCACGAAATTCGAGCCGTGGCACGTGTTGGCTTTTGGCCGGCATCTGACGCTGGAAATGTGCTTTCGCTACACGCGGCTGACGAATAACTTCATGCCGCGCACAGCGCCCTCGATCTCGGCGGCCGTCGGCTCGAACGCCTGGGCGATTGCTCCCAGCCGCACCAAGAACGGCCACGCCATGTTGATGGCCAATCCGCACCAGCCGTGGTTCGGATTCGGCCAGTTGCTCGAGGCGCATTTGCGCAGCGGTGACGGCTGGAATTTCAGCGGTGCAACGTTCTACGGCAGCCCGCTACCGACGATTGGCCACAACGAGCATGCCGGCTGGAGCTTCACGGTCAACGAACCCGACATCGCCGACGTGTGGCGCGAGACGTTCGACGATCCGCAAGACCCGCTCAAGTACCGCTACGGCGACGGCTATCGGCGCGCCACCGAATGGCAGGAAACCTTGCGCGTACGGCAAGGGACGACGCTCAAAGACAAGACCTACATTTTCCGCAAGACGCATCACGGGCCGGTGGTGGCCAAGGAAGGAAAGATTCAACTCACCGCGCAAATCGGCAAGCTGTACGACGCCATGCTCTTGCGGCAGATGAGCATGTTGATGCGGGCCAAGAACGTGCAGGATTTCCGCCGCGGCATGGGGACCCTGAATTTCCCGATCATGAACGCGATTTACGCCGATCGGCACGGGGACATCTTTTACCTGTACAACGGCATCGTTCCGCGGCGCGACCCGCAATTCCATTGGAGCCAGCCGGTCGACGGCAGCGATCCGCGCACCGATTGGCAAGGCTATCACACGATCGACGATCTGCCGCAGGTGTTGAATCCGAAATCGGGCTTCGTGCAAAACTGCAACTCCAGCCCCTTCACCGTGACCGACGAAGGAAACGCTTCGCTTGGCGATTTCCCGATCTATCTCGCCGAAGATCAGAACGACGATAAGCGGCGCGCCAAGATATCGCGGCAATTGCTACGCAGCATGCACGACGTAACGCTCGGCGACCTGGAGCGCGCCGCCTTTGATACCACGCTGTACTGGGCGCAGGTCGAGCTGCCCCGCTACGAGCGAGCCCTGGAACAACTGAAAACCACGGATCCACAAATCGCCGAACGCGTGGCGCCGTATCTGGCGCACCTGCTGGACTGGGATTACCGCGTGACGCTCGAATCGACGCAGGCCCCGTTGTGCGTCGAGTGGTACGAAGAGCTGTACGGCGGCAACTATCCCGGCGAAACGCTGAAGCCCGCCTATCGGGGAAACGTGGCGCTGCAGTTGACGGCGCTCGTGCAAGCGGCTTCGAAGCTGCAGACAACGTACGGCAATTGGAAAGTCGCCTACGGTGATATCTATCGCATTCAACGGCACGCCAACGTCGCCGAGCTGATCGATATTCCCTTCGACGACGCGCTCCCCAGCCTGCCGTGCATCGGTTCGCACGGGCCGATGGGCGTGGTCTTCACGCAATACTACACGCCCACGATCCAGATCCCCTTCGTCAAGTCGCTCAAGAAGCACTACGGCGTCGTGGGATTGACGTACCTGGGCGTGTTCGAGTTCGGCGACAAGATCACGGGCGGCACGCTGGTGCAGTTTGGCGCCAGCGGCGATCCGAACTCGCCCCACTATTTCGACCAGGCAAAGCTCTTGAGCGAATGCAAAACGAAGCCGCACCTGTTCTACTGGGACGACGTAAAGGCGGCTTGCCGGCGCCCCTATCATCCCGGCGAGTCGGCAACCGAAACGGCCCGCAAGCCGAAATAACATCTGCGCGCGTTGAGCGGCGCTTCCGCAGCAGCGCCCTTACAACGGCCGGCGCGGAAGTTGTCGCGGGTAGGGCAGCGGAGCACTCGGCGGCAGCGGTCCCGAGCCCGATTCCTTCCAGCCGCGGCGATCCTCTTCGCTCGCGTAATAACGCAGCCATACCTCGGGATCACCGCCGGCATCGGCGCAGTCCCAGTGCAGATAATTGTCCGCCCGGTCCAGCTTCTTCTCAGGCGATGGCAGGATGTCGCGGTAGATCAGGCAATAAAGCTGCCGATCGGATAAGTGATCCGTAAAGTCCAGCACGATCCGCTTGTCGTACAACCTTTGGATCGTGTCCCACAACAGGTCGTGCAACTGCTCGTCGGTGAGGGTGTCGGGGCGAGGCAGCTCGAGCTTCGGCTCGAACCACTCGCAAATCGGCAACACCGGTGCCCGCTCCCAGGCCAGCATGCTGGCCAGGTATTCGTTCTCGACGCGCGTCGGCAGCTCACCGACGTTGAGCTGACTGATCGAGTCGTCGAGAAACGGTTCCAGCTCATCGCGCAGCTGTGCATTGCGCAACAGGTGTTCGACGTCGTCCGGTCGTGAAAGGGGGACTTCGGCCATAGTGTGGATGACCCAGCCTGCGCTCTAGAGATGCTGATCGCGTGCCTTGAACTTTGAATTTAACAGCTCTTGCAAAGCGATCAAGAGATTCGCTCGCTTGCGTGCAGCGTTCGCGCGACTCGTGGGGCGAATGCACCACTACGACCGTAACAGCGAGGCCGCGCAACCCGCACGATCGGCAAAGTCGCCGAAAAAAACGCCCGCTAGCAAAGAGCCATGTGTAAAGGGCTGACGTAGCGCCAGCCGACACTCGCGACGATTCGTGAAGCAGTCTCTCGTGCAGCCGCGCGGATCGCGTCCCGGAGTTGCTTTCCCACTCCCACGCCGCAGGTTTTACGCACGAGCGAGGGCGTAAGCTGCTTCGCCCGCGACTGCGGCGGCGTGGACGCCTTATCGGCAGGCAGGCGCGGCACCGGCCGGCGCGCTCGATTCGGCCAACAGACCTTGCTGAATGCGATCGTAGATCTCGCCGCGGTGGACCGCGACCTCGCCCGGAGCGGCAACGCCGATGCGCACCCGATTGCGGCTGAGCTGAACCACGGTAATCGTTACCGTTTCGCCAATCCGAATGGCTTCCCCGGATTTTCTCGTCAGCACGAGCATGGTCTCCTCCCTTCAAGACTTTGACAGGGACCACCGGCGCGGTCTTGCGCCGTCGGGGGCACGATAGCGGGCCTGGATGAGCCGATCGTGAGCCCGCGGCGAGTATTTGGTGAAAGCTAGCGGGTGCCCTCCAGGGCCCGGGAAAAACAGCACCTGGCGCGCCGGAAACCGCGAAATAGTTGCCAGTCGGGGGAGGGGCGGGTAGCCTACGGTTTAGTCCGCCGTCCGTACCGAACCGTCTCCGCCCGCTCGGTACCCGCCTGGCCCGGAAGACACGGTTCCGGCCCCTACCGAAACGCGCACACCCGTTGGCGGCCCTTGCCGCCCCCGCCTTCTTTATGAAAGGTTCTCGGCCATGACGTCTTCCAGCCGTCGTACGTTCTTGAAGCAATCCCTGGCTGCCGCGGCCGGCACGTCGGCCTTTGCCATCGCGGGCACGAAGGCCTCGGGGCGCGTGCTGGGCGCCAACGACACCATTCGCATCGCGATTGCGGGTCTCAACGGCCGCGGCCGCGAGCACGTCAAACAATTCTCGAACATGGAAAACGTCCAGATCACGTACCTCGTCGATCCGGACGAACGGGCCTTCGGCACGCGCATTCCCGGTTCACCCGTGCCGGCCGACACGATCAAAGACAAGACCGGCGTCACGCCCAAACTGGTCAAGGACATTCGCGAAGTCCTCGACGACCCGAACGTCGATGCCATCACGATCGCCACGCCCAATCATTGGCATTCGCTGATGACCATCTGGGCCTGCCAGGCGGGCAAGGACGTATACGTCGAAAAGCCGTGCAGCCACAACATTCACGAAGGGCGCATCGCGGTCGAAACGGCGCGCAAGCACAATCGCATCGTGCAGCATGGCACGCAAAGCCGCTCGAGCGCGGGCTGGGCCGGCGCCGTCGATTTCATCAAGAGCGGCGCCGCCGGCAAGCTCTTGGTATCCCGCGCTCTGTGCTACAAGGGGCGCGGCAGCATCAAGTTCCAACAGCCTTCGGATCCGCCGCCGCAGTTGGACTTCAACCTGTGGCTCGGTCCCGCCCCCGAGCAGCCGTACCACAAGAACCTCGTTCCCTACAACTGGCACTGGTTCTGGGACACCGGCAATGGCGACATCGGCAACCAGGGCGTGCACCAGATGGATATTGCTCGGTGGGGCATCCCGGGCGCCACGCTGCCCAAGAGCGTGGTCAGCCTCGGCGGCCGTTTTGGCTATGAAGACCAGGGGCAAACGCCGAACTCGCAAATTGCAATTATGGATTTCGGCGGCCCGCAGTTGATCTTCGAGGTGCGCGGCCTGCGTACGCCCGACTACCACGGCGAAAAGATCGGCAACTTCTTCCACTGCGAAGGAGGCCTGGTCACCGAAGGCAAGTTCTACCCGAAGGGGAGCACCGAACCGGTCGCGATTGCCAGCGCCCCGCGTGGCCCGGGCGGCGGTCATTTCCAGAACTTCATCGCCGCCATGCGCAGCCGCAACCAGGCCGAGCTGAACGCCGACATTCTCGAAGGGCATTTTTCGAGCGCCCTGTGCCACCTGGCCAACATGTCGTACCGGCTGGGCGAAGAAGTCCCCTTCGTGCCGCGGACCAAGGCCTTCGGCGACAACGCCGAAGCGTACGAGACGCTCGGCCGCATGGAGGAGTACCTGGCCAAGACGAACTCAATCCCGCTCGAAGGCCTGAAGTACCGCCTGGGCCGGAAGCTCGACGTCGACGCGGCCAAGGAAACGATCACCAACAATTCCGACGCCGTAGCGATGCTGACCCGCAACTACCGCGCACCGTTCACGGTGCCGGACAAGGTGGCGTGAAGCTGCCTGCAGGCGCGACTCGGCCAATACGCACACCGGTAGGGGCCAGCGCGCGCCGCGGCAAAGGTCGCACGCTTTTGCTTGCCTGGATTGGCGGCTGGAACTATTTTGTTACTGAGAAATTGCGATTTCCAGGTCCACTACCTTAGGCCTTTTCAATCGCGCGTCTCAGGAACACGCCAGTGATCTCTTAGACCGGTAGCCAGCGCCGCACACGATTGCGACGTTGCGCATCCTCACCCGGCAAGCCGAGCGCAGTCCCGCGTCTGATACGCCTCGCGCTCACGCATCCCTTCACAAGGATGCCGTCCACATCTCGCATTCACCAATTATTTAATCTTAGGGGCACAAGCTAATGTATTGGCATCAACCACGACCGATTACAAATCTGCACGACTACTTCCGCACGAATGATCACTTAGGACAGACAGCAGCCTCGCTAAAGCCAGTCCGGCAAGTCGCTCTCATCCTAGCTGCCTCTCTGGCCGCTGCGCTCTTTTGTTCGTGGGCGCAAGCTCAACCACTGCCCCCGATTGTGGATGTTGAACTGGATATCTATCAGGACGTGGAACCTGACGGCAGCGTCGGTTATTCCATTCAATCCCACACGCTTGAAGCGACGCTCCAGGCGCCGGATGGCACTCAGTTCCCCGCGGAGCTATTCGCCCTTCTAGACCCATCGAAGTTTGTAACGGTCAGCCATCTATCTTTTGCCGACTTGCAGGCACGATTCATGGGCACGTGGACAATTGCCGATGCCAGCACACCCACGACCTTTACGCTGAACCCGTTTCCGCTCGACGCCATTTTTCATGAAGTTCCGGTGCTCATCTATCCCGCGCCGGGCTCGGTCGTCCCGAACTCCTTCAACGTCAAATGGGAATACCCCAGCGGGGCGCACCCGTCCGGGAACTTCATATCGGCGGGAGCCGCCCATGGCAACATTTCCTTATTACCGGCCGACTTTTATAAGATCACCGACGACATGCACGACACCGTTTCCCACGCCGCTTTGCAGCAGGACACGATCACGCTTCGGGGAGGCGGCTTGACGCGGTTAACGCCCTTTCTGAGTTCGACGACTGTCGTTGAGCCGGATGCGATTTACAACATCCACGCCAATTTTTTCAACGCCTCGGCGTACGAAACCGTAACCGTCCTGCCCGAACCGAGCACTTTTATCCTCGCCGGCGCCACGTTGGCATGCATGGGGATAGCAGGACTTTTGCGCCGCAAGCGCGGATAGGTTCTTCGATCGGCGCTGGGCGCAGTTGCCTGAAAAGAACGGCTTAGCGACTCTGCGCGAGGGGCAACGCTTCCGGCGATGTGACGTGTGCCGCCGTAGAAGGCGATTCGCCCTCCGGCAGATGGCACAGTCGCCGGTACAGCTGCAAATGCTGTTTCGCAACGTTGCGCCAGTCGAACTCTCTTGCAACGTGTCGCGCATGCCGGCCCATCGCGCGCACCGCTGAGTTATCGCTTAGCAGGGAGGCAAGCGCCCCGGCCAATGCTCGCGGAGATTCCGGCGGCACGAGTAAGCCCGTGCGCGCAGGCTCGATCAAGTCCGCCAGGCCGGCGATCATCGTGCCCACGACTGGTTTGCCGGCGGCAAAGCTTTCCAGCACCACCAGCGGAAACGCCTCCCAGTCGCGCGAGGGAATCACGACGAAACGAGCGTTTTGCAAGAGCCACACTTTCGTCGCGCCGGCGACCGCTCCCACGAAATGCACCCGATCCGCCAGGCCCAGCTCCGCGCATTGCGTCTCGAGCGTGGCGCGCTCGTCGCCGTCGCCGGCAATCACGAGCGTCGCATCCTCGCCCGCCGGAAGTTGGGCCAGAGCGTCGATCAGCACGTCGACCCCCTTGCGCCGATTCAATCGACCGAGAAACAGCATGTACTCATTCGCGCACACGCGCGCGTCCAAAGTCTCCGGCCGCTCGGCGGCTCGGGCAAAGGGCGCCAAGTGGACGCCGT
This sequence comes from Pirellulales bacterium, assembly GCA_035546535.1. Lineage (NCBI taxonomy): Bacteria > Pseudomonadati > Planctomycetota > Planctomycetia > Pirellulales > Pirellulales bacterium. The sequence continues at coordinate 34,375 of DASZWQ010000135.1, forward strand.
TGGGAATCGCTTCGATGTTCGTCGCCGTCGGGCACAGCCGCTGGTAGCCGGCCGTGGTGAACTTGCTGATCGAGACCAGGGCGTCGGCCGCGGCCAGCCCGCGCGCGTAGCGCGCCGGAAAGCCGCGCTTGGCTAGCCGGCGCCCGTGCTCGTTCACATCGCCGCCATGACTCGTGATGACGATGGGCACGCCCAGGTCGTCTTTGCAGATCGCCGCCAGGTACGCGCACGGATAAATTGCGTGACAGTGCAAAACGTCGAAGCGATGGCGGCGCCACGCGCGGCGCAGAAAGGTCGTATACCAATCCACGAAATAACGCGTCGAGACAAAACGCGGGTGCCGCAGCACGGGATACGGAAGCTGCGCGTCGTGCGCCTTCACGCGGCGCCGTTTGGGCGGCGGCGCCAAAACGAGCGGCTCGTGCCCGAGCTCCAGATATTGTCGCGCCAGGGCATCGATCACCAGCTCCTGGCCGCCGACTTTCGGTAGCGCGGTTTCGGTATACAGGCAAATCCGCATCGCAAGTTGGCTCCGGGTTCGTGACCGCCCCTTGTGCCTGCAAGGTCCGGCCGATGCTCCCGATTCGAGCGCGCGAAAACCTCGCGGCGCCAGCATGGCGGGCCGGAATCATAACGGGCTAAGTGCTTTGACGGAACGGCAATCGGTGAGTGCCCCGCCTGATCCGCAAGCGCCGGGACGCGACGCGCAAAGATTGTTCCTGCTTCGCGGCGTTGTTAGAATTTCGTAGGTCCAACTTGTGTGGCAGCCGGCCGGCGAATCACCGCCGCCGCGCGACATCGGCCGCCAGCAAACTCCCGGTCGCGGCCACGCCGGACCGGAACCCCGCACGCATCCCGCCTCCGAGGTCCGCATGGCCCGTCCCGACACGCCCGGCCGGCGACGCAAGCTAGTGCAAGCGATGCTGCTCGCCTTGCTGCTCGGGTCGCTTTTGAGTCTGCGATTGCGGGCCGCTGACGAGCCAGCGTCCATACCGAACGCGGCGGCCGCGGTTCCGACCTTCGCGAAGGAAATCGCTCCGCTGCTCGTATCGCGCTGCCTCGGATGCCATGCCGGCGCCGACCCGGCGGGCGGACTAAACCTCACCAGCCGCGACCACGCACTGGCGGGCGGCGAAAGCGGCACGGCGATCGTCGCGGGCAAGCCTGAGGAGAGCCCGCTATTGGCTCGCGTGCGCGATGGCGAGATGCCTCCCGAGGACAAGGGACCACGTTTGACGGAGGGCGAGGTCGCGGCCTTGAAAACGTGGATCGCCGCGGGCGCGACCTGGCCCGACAATCGCGTCTTGAGTCCGTATGAATTCACCACCGAGAAGCGTGCCGGCCTGGATTGGTGGTCCTTGCAGCCGCTCGTGCGACCGGCGGTACCCAGCGCGCGGGGCGATTGGGGGCGGAATCCAATTGATGCTTTCGTCGACGAGCGCTTGGCAGCCGCGGGTCTAAAGCCCTCGCCACCGGCCGATCGGCGCACGCTGCTGCGGCGAGCAAAGTTCGATCTGTTGGGCCTGCCACCCACGCCCGAGGAAGTCGAGCAGTTCCTGGCCGACACGTCGGCGGACGCCTATGAGCAACTGATCGATCGTTTGCTGGCTTCGCCGCATTATGGCGAGCGCTGGGGACGCCACTGGTTGGACGTCGTGCGCTTTGGCGAAACCGACGGCTACGAGACCAACAAGCCGCGCCGCACGGCCTGGCCTTATCGCGACTACGTGATCGACGCACTCAATGAAGACAAGCCGTACGCGCAGTTTATTCTTGAGCAACTGGCGGGAGACCAGGTGGGCGCCGACGCCGCCACCGGCTTTCTGGTCGGCGGCACGCACGACGTCGTCGGGATCCAGAATATCGAGGGGCAGTTGCAGCAGCGGGCCAACGATCTCGACGATATTCTCAGCACGACGGCCACGACCTTCCTGGGTCTCACCGTCGGCTGTGCCCGCTGTCACGATCACAAGTTCGATCCGATCTCGCAGCGCGACTATTACTCGCTGCAAGCGATCTTCGCCGGCGTGCGCCATGGCGAGCGCGAGCTGAAGCCTGTCGACTACGAAGACCGGTTGCGCGACGAGCCGAACGTGCGTCGCGAGTTGGCCACCATCGAGCGGCGCTTGGCCGAGTTCGAGCCGCTCGCGCAAGTGGCGACTGCAACACCGCAACGTCCGCCGGTACACGCCACGGGCAATATCGATCGGTTCTCGCCCGTGCCAGCCCGGTTCGTGCGTTTCACCGTGCAGGCGACGAATAACCTCGAACCGTGCCTTGACGAGCTCGAGATTTACACGGCCGAGGCCAGTCCGCGCAACGTGGCCTTGGCCTCGGCGGGGGCCAAGACATCGGCCTCGGGCGTGTACTCCAATGGCACCTCGCCGCTGCACAAGCTCGAACACGTCAACGATGGACAATACGGCAACGGGCGTAGCTGGATTTCCTCCGAGAGCGGCGCCGGTTGGGTGATGGTCGAACTGGCGGAGCCGGTCGAGATCGCGCGCGTCGCCTGGGCACGCGATCGCGAAGGAAAGTACGCCGACCGGTTGCCCACGAAGTACAAGGTGGAAGTGGCCGTCGCCTCCGACCAGTGGCAAACCGTGGCCACGAGCGAGGATCGACGCCCCTACGCGGCCGATGCGAAACCGGAGTCGATTACCGCCGATACCGTTCCCACCGAGCGCGCCGAGGAATTCAAGACGCTTGTCGCCGACCGCGACAAGTGGCTCGCGCGGCTGCCAACCGCGGGCATGCGCAAAATCTATGCCGGCACGTTCGAAGAGCCGAAGGCGACCCATCGTCTGCACCGCGGCGACCCGATGCAGCCACGCGAAGAAGTAAGCCCGGGCGCAATCCGGGCAGTTGGTCAGTCGCTTGCGTTGGCGGCCGACGCGCCGGAGCGCGAGCGCCGGCTGGCGCTGGCACGGTGGCTAGGCGACGCGCAGAATCCGCTCGTGGCACGCGTGCTGGTGAACCGCTTGTGGCATTACCATTTTGGTCACGGGCTGGTGAGCACGCCCAGCAATTTCGGCTTTCATGGGGGCCGTCCGTCGCACCCTGCCCTGCTCGATTGGTTGGCGAGCGAGTTTCTCGCGCGCGGCGGCAGCCTGAAGGCGATGCACCGACTCATCATGCTTTCGGCCACTTATCGGCAAGCGGGCACAGCGAACGAACAAGCCGCGGGGATCGATGCCGATAATCGCCTCCTGTGGCGCTACCGACCGCGACGGCTCGAAGCGGAACCGATCCGCGACGCGATCCTGGCCGTGAGCGGGAAACTCGACCTGTCGCGCGGAGGGCCCGGCTACGACCCCTTCGAGCCTGACGATAGTTACGTACACATCTACATCGCGAAGCAATCGTTCGGCCCGGCTGAATGGCGTCGCATGGTGTATCAATTGAAGCCGCGCGTGTTGCAAGACGCGACGTTCGGAGTGTTCGATTGCCCCGACGCCAGCCAGGTCACGCCGCGCCGCAATCTGTCAACGACCGCCATGCAAGCGCTCAACTTGCTGAACAGTCCGTTCATGGTCGAACAAGCGCGCGAGTTCGCGGCGCGCGTCGCTGGCGAAGCCGGTGCCGATGCGCAAGCCCAGGCCCAGCGGGCGTTCCAGCTAGCCTTCGCGCGCGCGCCGGACCCCGCAGAGACGGCGCGTGCGGTGGCATTGATCGAAGGGCACGGCCTGCAAGCGCTTTGTCGCGCCCTCTACAACGCGAGCGAATTCCTTTACGTGGATTGATCGCTTATGCCGAACACAACTGACGCCACGCGATTGACCCACGCCGGCCGCGGCCTGCTCGATCGCCGCTCGTTTCTCGGCAGTGCCGCGGGCGGGCTGGGAGCGATCGCGCTTTCGAGCTTGTTCGAGCAGCACGGCTTGCTCGCGGCCACGAACGAGCGCAACGCGCTAGCCGCGCCGATCCGGGCCGACGCGCCCTTGGCCGCGCGACCGGCGCATGCTCCCGCCCGCGCCAAGCAAGTGCTGATGATCTTTTGCTCGGGAGCGTGCAGCCAGCTCGATACCTGGGACTACAAGCCCGAGCTGATCAAGCGCGACGGTCAGCCGCACCCCGGCCTCGACAAGCTGGTCACCTTCCAGGGTCCCTCGGGCAACTTGACCAAGAGCCCTTATGCGTTCCGCCCGCGCGGTCAGTCTGGCAAATACGTCTCGGACTTGTTGCCGAACCTAGCCGAGCAAGTCGACGACATGTGCTTCATCCACTCGATGACGGCCAAGAGCAACACGCACGGGCCGGGCGAAAACCAGATGAGCACCGGCTTCACGATCGAGGGTTTTCCCAGCATCGGCGCCTGGGTGAGCTACGCCCTGGGAAGCGAAAACGACAACCTGCCCGCCTTCGTGGCCATTCCCGATCCGCGCGGCGTGCCGCAGACGGGGCCGGCCAACTGGTCGAGCGGCTTTCTGCCGGCGGTGTTCCAGGGAACGAGCTTCACGGCCGATAAGCCGATCACGCATTTGGCGACCCCGCCCGGTCTGTCGGCGCGCGACGACGTCGCGTCGTGCGACTTTGCACGATTCTTGAACGATCGCCACCTGGCCCAGCACGCCGGCGACACCGAACTGGCCGCACGGATCGCCAGCTACGAACTCGCGGCCCGGCTACAGCTCAGCGCGCCCGAGGTGAGCGACCTGTCGCGCGAAAGCACGGCGACCGCCGAGATGTACGGCGTGAACGATGCCAACCCTTTTCTGGCCGGCTTTGCGCGCAATTGCTTGCTGGCCCGCCGGCTGCTGGAACGCGGCGTGCGGTTCGTGCAACTGTTCAACGGCTCGTACGCGATGGGCGAAGGGGTCGGCAACTGGGACGGTCACAAGCAGCTCAAAAGCGACTACGATCGCCACGGCCCGATCCTCGATCGACCGGCCGCGGCGCTGCTGCGCGATATGAAAGCTCGCGGCATGCTCGAAGACACCCTCGTCGTATGGACGACGGAATTTGGCCGGATGCCTATGTTCCAACAGGGCGCACAAGGGCGCGATCACAATCCCGATGGCTTCACGACGTGGCTGGCCGGCGCAGGCGTGAAGCGCGCCTACAGCCACGGTGCCACCGATGAATTTGGCCATCGGGCCGTCGACAAGCCAACGACGATTTATGATTTTCACGCCACGATCCTGCACCTGTTGGGCTTGGACCACACGCGGTTGACCTACACGCACAATGGGGCCGATCGCCGCCTGACCGATGTTCACGGCCACGTCATCAGCGACATCCTGGCCTGATCGCGAAGCCCATTTGCGGCGAAACCTATGACCGCTGCTACGATCGACGATTTTGCGATAGGCGCGGCGTTTCTTGCCGAGGCGCGCGACCGCCTGGCGGCGGCGCACGCGCTACTGCAACATTGCGCCGCCCAACTGAACGATGAGCAAATCTGGTGGCGCCCCCGTGACAGTCAAAACAGCATCGGCAACCTGCTATTGCACATTACGGGCAACCTTCACGAACGAATCGTGAGCCTCGTTGGCGGTGAGTCGAGCCGGCGAAACCGTCCACAGGAATTCGCCGAACGCGGACCGATCCCGCGCAACGAGCTTCTCGAGCGACTACGACAAGTTGTCGCCCAGTGCGATGGCATCCTTGTCAATTTGTCGCCGGGGCGTTTGCTCGAACCGCGCTCCTACGAGGGCATCAATCAACGCTTCGACTTAAACGTGCTCGGGGTCATCCTTCACACGCTCCTGCACATGACCGGCCACACCCAGGAAATCGTCTTCATGACACGATCCATCCTGGGGGATAACTATAGGTTTTCGAATCCCGCCGCTAAATGACGGCTTTGGCGACCGCTGCCAAACATTAATCCCGTCGCTGCTTAGTGTTTTTCAATAGGCAAAGTCAGCACGGTTTGCGACTTTCATTAAGTCCGGCCGGCCCCTTAAGTCTCGCTTTGCGTTTCCCCTCTCGGTCGGGCATACTAACGTGGGGTACGGAGGGTGGCACGCTCAGGGCCGGGGCATTCATGACGATTGCGTTTACGTGTCCAAATTGCCTGACCGACCTGCGCTTGCAGGACCGGCACGCGGGCGAATGCGTCAAGTGCCCGCGTTGCCACGGCTTGATGGTCGTTCCGGACGTGGACGAATCGGCGACAGGCGACGACATGGCGCCTGCCGCATCTCAGCAGTCTGCTGCGGCGCAGCCTCCATTCGACGATTGGCAGGCCCATTTGCGCCCCACGCGCGGCGCCGCCACCGAGACGCCGGGGCAGAAGCCTCGGCAGCCAGAGACCACGCCCGAGGGGCGCGTGAAATTCTTCTGCGGCAGTTGCGGCACCAAAATGAGTGCCGCGATTGCGTCCGCAGGCCGGCTCGTGACCTGCCCCTCTTGCCACACCCAGCAACGCATTCCGGCCGGGCAGCAGCGGTATGCCGATACGGCGAGCGCTCGGCTGGATCAAACGCCGCCCCACTCCCTCGACCGGCGTGCGCTCGGCGGCAGCTCCGATAGCTTGATCGACGCGCTCGACAACGTCGACCTGGCCGAAGCCAGGGCACCCGCCGCTTCGCCTTTTCTCACCGGCCAAACGAATGTCGCATCGCGCCGGAACCGTCCGCCTCACTGGCTCTTGACCTGGTCAACCGCTCTGGTGGCGGCGGGCACGCTTTTGGGGCTGCTGCTCGTCTGGGTTGCGATGTCGGCGCCCGCACTTTATCGCGATCACGTTCGTCCTTATTTCGACAAGCACCTTGCGCCAGCGATCGGCGGTGACCGGGGGCGAGAAATGATGCGGCTTGCCGAAGAGCTGATCGAGGAAACCGAAAAGTTAACGCAGACACTGCGCCAAGTTCACGACGTAGAGTCGGCGCGAGCGCAGATGCCTGCCTATATCGAACTTTTGCTCCATGCCACCGACTTGGAGCAAAAGTTCACCGAGCTGCACGACCAGGCTGCTGGCGCACTGCTTCCCCAAACATTCGCCGGCCTATCCGAACGAATGCGTCAGAAGGCAGCCGAGTTAAAGCAGGAATCAATGCGATGCGGGACGATTCCCGGTGTCCCTGCCATCATAGCTAATGCCCTGGCGGAAGTTTTGACCCGCGACCGGACCGGAAAACTTGGCGAGGCGCTCAAGAAGACGGCCGACGGCCGCGCGCTCTTGGCCGCCGTGGAACAATCAAAACAGCTCGGCCCACAAAACGCGCCGCCGGCGCCCGTGGCACCGCCGCAACCGGTCGCGCCGGTCGAGCAACACGGCGCCGCGCCCGTGCCGCGCGCTTCGGACATTAGCTCAGCGCCGAGCGCGTTGCCTCAGGCGCTCCCGCCGCAAGAACCCGCTGCGACGCTCAGCGGCGAGGCGGGCAATACGCCGGAGAACCGGGCGTCGCACGATTCCAGGGCCTTCCAGCACGTCGCGCTACTCAATCACCTGGCGTCGCTGCAGAGCCAGTTACTCGACCGCTCGCGCTTGATCGTCGACGCCGAGTCGCTACAGAAAAAGGGTTCCAGTTGGACCACGATGGCGCGAATGTGGCAAGGACGTGAAGCCGAGGTCCAGAACCTGGCCGGGCAGGAATTCGTCGGCGAGCAGGCCAATCGCTACCTGCAAGCCAAGGAAACGACCGACCGCCAGCGCGCGCAGCTGGCAGCCGAGTTCAATCGACTCGACAAGCTCGGACTCTTGGCAAAACTGAACGCACAGCTCGTGAAACACGGCGGGACCGCCGTCGGTTCGGGCAGCATGGCAACCGACGGCGAGAACGGTGTCAGGAAGCCGTCCAAGCGCGCCTCGCCCCGAGCGCTAAAACGTGTGACGCCGCAGTGACGTGCAGACTGTGACTGCTTGCCGCGCCAGTTACTTAAAAGATTGCCGGCAGCCTTACACGCCATCGATCGGCGTCTCAATACTCCTTATCCGCTCCGCCTCTTTTCCATTTGCGCTTGGAACTCTCGCCGTCTTCTGACGGTGGTGCGCGGTATTCCGGAATCTCGACGACCAGAATCTCGATCGTCAGCGGCTCGAGCTTTTCCAACTCGCGGCGATCGGTTGATTTGCCGTCGTCGTTTTCTTCCTCCTCAGGCGCGGCATCCTCATGTCGCGTGAACATCACATCCACGGTGCGATCCTGCCCGTGCTCGACCCCCTGCCCCATCCAGTCCATCCAGCGTCCGTACGGCCGCGGGCGGCTGGTGACGCCCTTGAGCTGCTTCAAATAGTGAGTATTCAGTTTGTAAAGGCTGGCCGTGTCTTCCATGCGCACGTAATGCACCGCCAACGGCGCCACGTCCAGCGCGCGCAGCCGCTTGGGCAAGTCGTCGGGCCAGCACATGTGATATTCGGCGACGATGTGCGCTCCTTCGTGAAGTTCGAGCGGGAACCTGCCCGCACGGCTCGCCACGCTCACCTCGGCATCGGCGTTTGATGCTGTGGACGTTTTGCCGGCCACACTCGCGGTTGCTGGCTTACTCGCGCTTGAGCGGTGAATCAGATGCTCGTGGCCGACCCCCGCCTGCGCCGCCGCGTAGAAGCGACTGTTGAGAATTTTCACGAAATCCTCGGTGGCCTTCATCCAGGCATAGCGGGCTTTTTCCTCCTTTTCCGACCACTTCTCCTTGCCCCCTGCTCCTTTCTGCTTGCGGTCAGCGTTTTGCTTACCACGCTTGGTGCGCGGTTGCTGCTTGGGAGGTTCTTCCTTGCGCGGGATGCGCTTTACCAGCACCAAGGCTCCGGGGTCATGAATCAGGTCGCCAAACGTGGCGCCGAGTTTGGTTGCCTCGGGACCGTCGCCCCAGCATTCTTGGTTCAATTCGCCCAAAGCCGTACGCATGGCAGTCTGAGGAATCGAGACGGCCAATTGCAGGCCGTCGGTGAAGTCGGCATAATCTTCGGCGTCCTCGGCGGATTTGCTCAATCTGTCCACGACGTCCTCGCTCCATATCCCATTGATCACCGCGCGCAGCGTGGCACTTTCCGCCGAATCGTTCGCTCCGGCACCGGCGTCACTCGTCGCGGCACCGGCCGAGGACGAGCCGCCAGAGCTCAAGCCCAGCAATTGGTCGACCGCCGCGGCACTCATCCCCACGAAGCGACGCTCCAGCTCTTGGCGCGAACTATCGTCGAGCTTCGTGCTGTTGAACAGCTTGGCCTGCGCCGGAAGATTGCTGGGCTGCGGCTTCATGATCAAGGCCATCACTGCCGCGCGCTGGTCGGCCGAGGCCGCCTTGCGCAAGGCTGCGTCGGCCAGTGCCGCGCGCACCTCGCTCGAGGCCGTCTCGTCGATCGCTGCGAGCAATTGCGCCTGCAAGGCCGGATCCGCCGCGCCCCCGGGCCGCAGGAGCGAATTATTCACCGCCGCTGCCAGCAGCATGTCTTGCTCGTCCTTCGAGGGCTTGATCAGAATCGCCCGCGCCGCCAGGCCGGTCACGGCCACGTCGGGAAGAGCCGTTTTCAATTCGCCCAGCAAAAGTCGCTTCAAGGCTCCGCGCGCCGTCGCCGTGTGATTGCCGCCGAGCGACGTAATAATGGCCGCGACGACGGCATCTTCCGTCACAGGCGGCAAAGACTGCGGAATTGCCCCAGCAGCCTGCATGCGCGCGATGGCCGCGCGGACCTGCGGATCGTTGGGATCAACGGTCGAGCCGTCGGGCAACTTGATCTTTCCGTCCGGCGTCAAAGGCACACCCGGTGGCAAACCTGGCGGAGCCGCGCCGGCTGCCGGTGCCGCAGGAGCCGCTGCGGGAGTGGCCGCCGGCGCTGCGGCATCTGCCGGGGGTGTCGGGATCGCCGCGGCGGGTGTTCCCGCGCCCGCCGGCGCCTTCAGCAACTCGACCAGCAAACGAGCCGCGTTTTCGCTGCTCGATTTCGACGGCCCTAGATGTGCCACGGCCGCGACCAGGCGCGGATCGTTTTCGGCGCGGGCATGGCGGTAGTCGTCCGGCTTCCAACTGCCGAGATTGTTGCTGCGGCCGCCCGCTCCCACAGTCCTGCCCGACAGACCAGGAATCGATTGCAGCGCTTGCTGAGGAACGGCCGCCATGATGTTCCCCGCGGGGCTCGGATTGCCCCCCGCCATCGGCGCCGCGGCACCGCTGGGATTGGCGGGCGTCGCGCCGCCGGCGGGCGAGGTGGACGCCGCAGTTGTTTGAGGACTGCCACCGCCAGGAGGCGCAGGCCCGGTAGCCGTTGGGGCAGCCGCGCCTGCACTGGGCGCTGCAGCTGGAGTGCTGGCAGGAGTCGGCGTTGTAGGAACCGCGGGCGGGGCGGCCGCTGGAGCGGGGGCGGGAGCCGCTGGCGCTGCCGTTGGCGACGTCGCCTTCGAATCGCCTCCCCCACAGCCGGCAATCGCGAACAAGCCACAGACCGCTGTGCAGCAAACTGCCGCATACCGCCGCGCCGCCGATCCTGGCAGCACAAGCGCAAAATCCCACGTGGCCATCAAAGCATCCTTCGTGCAAATGAGGCGTCTGTTCCGCGTTTGACCCGGCGAGCCAAGTTCCCCGTTTTCCCAAGCGAGGCGGTTCGCGCGAGCTTCCGTAAAGTCAGTATGGCAGAAGCCTTGGCAAAAGGCCATGAATCGCCGCAGCGCCAAAAGTGGCGCACAGACCCTCGCACGAGACCGGAAATCGCGGGCATCGCAACCGCGGGAACTCCGAGGGGGCGGCAGCGAAGACTTCGGCCGGAAATCGCGAGCGAGGCGAAGCTTTGCCCGCAACCAGTCTGACATTGACCCTATCCGCTGTTCCACTAAAATGTTGCGCTCTTTGAGGTTATTGTTTCTCGGTGGGGGTCAACCACAATCAGTTTCCCTGCGCCGTGACAGGCTGCACGCGTTACGCCTGACAGCCGAGTGACCGAACACTGCACGGGAATCTTTTGTCTGCCGTAGAGCAGAGCAATGAACCAATCGACGATGAGCGATCGAGCGCCCCAAGACGCAGCAGCCGCCGACCTGACGATGCACCAGGCCGCGCGGCGTGAAAAGCTGCGCAAGCTTCGCGAGCTTGGCGTCGACCCCTGGGGGCAGCGCTTCGACGACCATCAACGAATCGGGGAAATCCGCCGCCGCGAGTCCGAGATCCAATCCAGGCCGGCCGCCGAAGGCGAGCGCGGGCCCGAGGAGCACGGCCCTACGGTGCGCGCCGCAGGCCGCATCATGCTCATGCGGCACGGCGGCAAATCGATCTTTGCCAACATTGCCGATTGGTCAGGGCAGATTCAACTGCTCATCGGCAAGTCGCAAGTCGGCGACGAGAATTGGGCGCTGACCGAGTGTTTCGACCTGGGAGACATCATCGGGGTCGAGGGAGAGCTGAAGCACACGCGCACCGGCGAGCTGACGATCTTTGTCGCCCGCCTGTTCTTCCTCACCAAGTCGCTCGAACCGCATCCCGACAAGCACCACGGCCTGGCCGATCCCGAGCAGCGGCAGCGCAAGCGCTATCTGGACCTGATCCACACCGAAGGCTCGCTCGACCGGTTTGTCAATCGCACGCGGATCGTCCATTCGATTCGTCAGACGCTGGCCAGCCAGGGATATGTAGAGATCGAAGGGCCGACTTTGCATTCGATCGCCGGTGGCGCCGCGGCCCGGCCGTTCAAGACGCATCACAATGCGCTCGACATTCCGCTGTTTTTACGGATCGCGCTCGAGTTGCATTTGAAGCGGCTGCTCGTCGGCGGCGTGGAACGTGTCTACGAGCTGGGGCGCGTTTATCGCAACGAAGGGATCAGCCAACGGCACAATCCCGAGTTCACCATGCTCGAGGTTTATCAGGCCTACGGCGACTACGGCACGATGATGGACCTGGCCGAGAACTTGATCGTCGACGCGATTCGCTCGACCGGGCAAAATCTGCAATTGCCCTGGGGCGACAAGACGATCGATTTCACGCCTCCTTTTGCCCGCAAAACCTACGACGAGCTACTCACCGAACACGCCGGTATTTCCGCGACCGACGAGCCGGCCATGAAGCGGCTGGCCCAATCGCTCGGCATCGACATTGCCGGCAAGCACCCCGACGTGATCAAGAGCGAGATCTTCGAGGCCAAGGTCGAGGACGCGCTCATCGGCCCGATCTTCGTTACCGATTATCCGGCCAGCATCTGCCCGCTGACGAAACGCAAGACGTCGAACCCGGCCGTGGCCGAACGCTTCGAGCTGATCGTCGAGGGCATGGAGCTGGCCAACGCCTACACCGAATTGAATGATCCCGATTTGCAGGCCGAGTTGTTCAGCACGCAACTGGCCGGGCTGCCGGAAGAAGAGTCAATGGCCAAAATGGACCACGATTTCCTCCGTGCCATGCGGTACGGCATGCCGCCGGCCGGCGGCATGGGCATTGGCATCGACCGCCTGGTGATGCTGCTGACGAACAGTCAATCGATTCGCGACGTGATTCTCTTCCCGCTATTGAGGCCCGAAACAACCTGACGCCCCCCGCGCGTCGACGAACAGCTCAAAGGACTGAGCATGTACAAACTACTGCTTTGCTGGCGGTATCTGCGAACGCGCTGGATTGCGCTGGCCTCGATCATCAGCGTCACGCTGGGCGTGGCCACGATGATCGTCGTGAACAGCGTCATGGAAGGCTTTCGCAACGAGATGCAATCGCGCATCCACGGCATCCTTTCGGACCTGGTCTTCGAATCGAACAGCCTGGCCGGCTTCTACGATGCCGACTGGCACATGGAGCAGATTCGCCAGGTCGCGGGCGACCAGATCGAGGGGATGACCCCCACGGTCGTCGTACCGGCGATGCTCAGTTACGAATTCAACGGCAGCTCGATCACGCGCCCCGTGCAGTTGATCGGCATCGACGAGCGCACGCAAAGCCAGGTGGGAGACTTCTGTAACTATCTGCAGCACCCGAAGAATCGCGAAAAAATCAGCTTCGAGCTCCGCGAGAGCGGCTACGACGTCAACGATCATCAAGCGGGCCCCGCCTCGCAGCCGCGGCCCGACATGGCCGAGGCCGGCTGGGCCCATCGCCGCAAATCGGTCCAGCGCCAGCGCATGCTCGACGCCATGCAACCGCAAGCCGACCGCGGCGCGGCGGGCTCACACGATCCGTTCGCCGAACCGGTGCAACTGACCGCGGCCGGCGTACCCATTCGCGAGGCATCCGAGCGCGACGACGCGCAATCGCTTAGTCGCGCGGAGCCGCCCGAGTTGGAAGAAGCGCCCGACGGCGCAAACCCGCTCCGTGTTGCCGCCGCGGAGGCGGTTCGCACCGAGGGTACGATCGTTCGCGAAAGTATCGGCCACATAATCCCTGATGCTTCCGAGCCGCCGGCCCTGGAAACCGCGGCCGACGATTCGTTACCCACAGACGCAGCGGTGGTACCGATCGAAGAAGCGGCCGTTGCCGCCGTGGAATCGACCGCCGCGCCCTCCGACGAAAATGCCGCGTCAACGCCACGACCGGCTGATCCATTCGCCGGGCAGCCGCAACCGGCCGACACCTTCGATCCGCTGAAGCAGCAGCATCCGGGCGCGGTCTTGGGCATCGCCACGGTGACGCATCCTTTGGCCGCCGGAAAGACGCTCTTCCTGGCCGTGCCTGGCGATGACGTGCGGCTGAGCTTTCCCACCGCGGGCACGCCGCCCGAGGTGAGCCACGCGTCGTTTACCGTCGTCGATTTGTACGAAAGCAAGATGAGCGAGTACGACGCCAGCTTCGTGTTCGTGCCGATCGAAGTCCTGCAACAATACCGCGGAATGTTCGATCCCGAGACCAAGATTGGTTACGCCACGAGCATCCAGATCAAACTCAAGCCGGGAGCCGACGGTAACAAGGTGCGCGACATGCTGCGGGCCGCGTTCGCGCCGCAGGTTTACAACATTTCGACCTGGCGCGACAAGCAAGGCCCGCTGCTGGCCGCCGTACAGATGGAAACGGCGATCCTCAACGTGCTCTTGTTCATGATCATTGCCGTCGCGGGCTTCGGCATCCTGGCGATCTTTTTCATGATCGTCGTCGAGAAAACCCGCGATATCGGCATCCTCAAGGCACTCGGCGCCTCGCGGCGCGGGATCCTGGGAATCTTCCTGGGGTATGGCCTGTCGCTGGGGGTCGTCGGCGCGGGCGCCGGCATGATCATTGGCCTCTTGTTCGTCGCTTACATCAATGAAATCGCCGATCTGCTGGGCATGATCACGGGGCAAGAGGTGTTCGATCCCTCGATCTATTACTTCCAGCAGATCCCGACGATCGTCGAAATGGGAACCGTGACCTGGATCGTGGCCGGGGCGCTCGCGATCGCCGTGCTGGCAAGCGTTCTGCCGGCGCGCCGCGCGGCACGCCTGCATCCTGTGGAGGCGCTACGCTATGAATAATCCTGTTGCCATCAACTCCGCCGGGCCCTCGGCAACGCGCGATCGCGGAGCGCCGCCGGGCACTCCTCACTACGCGCCGCAATCAGCATTCGACAAGACTGCCGCCACCGTGCCGCCACGCTTGCAGGCCGTGGGTTTGCGCAAGAGCTACCGCAAGGGGCAAGTCGAAATCCCCGTTCTCAAAGGCGTGAATTTCGATGTCCAGCCCGGCGAGTTCGTCTCGATCATCGGCGCTAGCGGCTCGGGCAAGAGCACCCTCTTGCACCTGCTTGGGCTGCTCGACGGACCGGACGTGGGCGAAGTGCGTTTTGACGGTGCACGAATCGATAATCTGCCCGCGCGGCGGCGCGATGCGCTGCGCAATCGGCAGTTCGGCATGATCTTCCAGTTCTATCATTTGCTGCCTGAGCTGAGCATGCTGGAAAACGTGCTCGCGCCGCAGATGATCGCCGCCGGCACGCTGAGCTATCTGCGCAACCGCCGGCGGCTGGCGCAGGAAGCCAAGGATCTGCTCGACGTCGTCGGCCTCGGCCATCGCCTGCGGCATCTGCCGCGCGAACTATCCGGGGGCGAAATGCAGCGGACCGCCATCGCCCGCGCCCTGGTGATGCGGCCGCAGGTCCTCTTGGCGGACGAACCGACGGGCAACCTCGATCGGGCCACGGGACGGGAAATCTTGCGCATTCTGCGAAGCTTGAATGCTCAACAGAACCTCACTATAGTCATGGTGACCCATGACCTGGCAATCGCCGAAGAGGCCGACCGCATCGTGCGATTGACCGAAGGTGGGGTCGCAGGAGCCTGATCCGCTGGGGGTCGGGCTTGTCTTTTTTTCGCGCTTGCGCGCTTGCGCCTGCGCTACATCCATCGAGGCGGTTGCGCTCGCATGTCGCTCAAGATTTACATCAACGGCCAACTGCTCGACAAGGAAGACGCCAAGATCAGCGTCTACGACCACGGCCTGCTCTACGGCGACGGCGTCTTCGAAGGTCTGCGCAGCTACGGCGGCCGCGTCTTTCGTCTCGAGGAGCACATCGACCGCTTGTACGATTCGGCCAAGGCCATCTGGCTCGAGATTCCCATCGCCAAGCGCGCCATGGCCGATGCCGTGAATCAAACCTTGAAAATCAACGGCCTGAGCGATGCTTACATCCGCCTGGTCGTCACGCGCGGCGCCGGCAGCCTCGGGCTCGACCCCAATCGTACCAGCGATCCGCAAGTCATCATCATCGCCGATAAAATCCAGCTCTACCCGCCCGAACTGTACGACAAAGGGCTCGAGATCATCACGGCCAGCACGCAGCGCAACCATCCCGCCGCGCTCAATGCCCGAATCAAATCCCTCAACTACCTGAACAACATCCTGGCCAAGATCGAAGGCCTGCAGGCGGGTTGCATCGAAGCCTTGATGCTGAATCACAAGGGCGAGGTCGCCGAATGCACCGGCGATAACATCTTCCTGGTGCGCAACGGCGCGATTTCCACACCGCCGACCGACGCCGGTATCCTGGCCGGCGTGACCCGGCAAGCCGTCATCGAACTGGCCGAAAAGGACGGCATCACGGTCCGCCAGGTGCCACTGACACGCCATGACGTTTACGTCGCGGACGAGATGTTTTTGACGGGCACCGCGGCCGAGGTCATTGCGGTGGTCAAAGTCGATCAGCGGGTCATTGGATCCGGCCAGCCAGGACCTATTACCAGGAAGCTGAAGGATCGCTTCCACGAGCTGACCCGCGCTTAGCAGCCTGTTGAAGAACTCAACGGGCTGCGACATCGCAGGGATGCGATGGCAGAATATCGACGTAAGTCGTTATTTTGCGAGCCGTGCGAAGCTTTGCTTCGCACTTGGCGAGGTTGAAAAAAGCCACGAGGGCTTTTTTCAACAGGCTGTTAGCCCCCCCCACGCCGGATCTTCTTGGCCTGGAAAACGCCGCGACATCGACGCCCGGGTGGCGTGCAGGCGTTGCCTAGCCAGGCTGCAAATGTCCGTGCATCGGCGGACAGTGCTCCTCTCTCGTAAGAAATTGCTGCAGCAGTAAGTCGCTTCCCTCATGGAACTTTTGTTACCGCCGCGGGAGGCAATGAACATTCTTGCCCGCCGCGGCATGCCGATTGCCTAAACGCCGAGCAACGGCCATGATGTTGCCGTATTCTTTGCCACGGACGGCGATCGCACACTCCCTCGACTCGCTGGCAGTTCGAAGTCCCCACGTGGGGGACTACAGCGCGGCGGACTGTTTTTTTGGAAGGAATGATCCGTGGGTACACAGGTTCTCAGTGGCGTGTCATCTAATGGCAAGGGTTCAGCAGCTGCGGCGGCGACGCCTCGGCCTTCGGCGAGCGGCTCGGCCCGCACGGCAGCGATCGCCGCGGTAACGACGTGGCGACCGATCTCTCCGCCGCTGAATTTTGCGGAAACTCCGGCCCCCGAGCTATTTTCGTCAAACGTCTTCAGCCTGAAGGTCATGAAGGAGCGGCTTCCCAAGCCGGTCTACAAGGCCCTGGTCACGACGATCGAAACCGGAGCGAAGCTCGACCCCTCGATCGCCGACGTCGTGGCCACGGCCATGAAGGACTGGGCGATCTCGAAGGGCGCTACCCACTATGCCCACGTCTTTTATCCCCTCACCGGTTTGACGGCCGAGAAGCACGACAGCTTCTTGTCTCCCGATGGTGAAGGTGGCGCGATCTTCGAGTTCAGCGGCAAGGCCCTGATCCAAGGCGAGCCGGACGGATCGAGCTTCCCCACCGGTGGCATTCGCGCCACGTTCGAAGCCCGCGGCTACACGATCTGGGACGTGACGAGCCCGGCCTACATCCTCGAAAATCCCAACGGCACCACGCTGTGCATTCCCACGGCGTTCGTCTCTTGGACGGGCGAAGCGCTCGACAAGAAGACCCCGGTGCTCCGCTCGATGCAGGCCCTGAACAAGCAAGCCCATCGTATTCTCAAGCTCTTCGGCCATGACGACGGCGCGTTCGTCGCCTCGACCGCCGGGCCCGAGCAAGAATACTTCCTGGTGGACCGCCATTTCTACTTCGCCCGGCCCGACCTGTTCACCGCCGGCCGCACATTGTTCGGGGCCAAGCCCCCGAAAGGGCAGGAGTTCGAAGATCACTACTTCGGCGCCATTCCCGAGCGCGTGCTGGCGTTCATGCTCGAAGTCGAGCGCGACCTCTATAAGCTCGGCGTGCCGGTCAAAACGCGGCACAACGAAGTAGCTCCCGGCCAATATGAAATCGCGCCGATCTTCGAATCGGCCAACCTGGCCACCGACCATCAGCAGTTGATCATGATCACGCTCAAGCGCGTGGCCGAGAAATACGGCATGGCTTGCTTGACGCACGAAAAGCCCTTTGCCGGCGTCAACGGCTCGGGGAAGCACGTCAACTGGTCGCTGGGCAGTGCCTCGCAAGGCAACCTGCTCGACCCGGGCGCTACGCCGCACACCAACGCACAATTCCTGGTCTTCTGCGGCGCCGTCATTCGCGCCGTACACAAGTACCAGGGGTTGCTGCGGGCCGTCGTGGCTTCGGCCGGCAACGATCACCGACTGGGCGCCAACGAAGCCCCGCCGGCGATCATTTCGATCTTCTTGGGCGACCAGCTCACCGACATCTTCCAACAGGTGAAGGCCGGCGGCGCCAACTCCTCGATCTCGAAGGGCCATTTGACCGTTGGCGTCGACATCCTGCCGCCGTTGCCGATGGATGCCGGCGACCGCAACCGCACCAGCCCGTTTGCGTTCACGGGCAACCGGTTCGAGTTCCGTGCGGTCGGTGCGAATCAGTCGATCGCCGGTCCGCTGGTGGCGATGAACACGATCGTGTGCGAGTCGCTCGATTGGTGCGCCACGAAGCTCGAACAGATGACTGCCGGCAAGCCGGAAGCTCTGCACGGCGCCGTGCAGAAGCTATTGACCGAGATCATCAACGAGTGCGAGTCGATCATCTTCAATGGCGACGGCTATTCGGCCGCCTGGCACGCCGACGCGGCCAAGCGCGGACTGTTGAACTTGAAGACCTCGATCGACGCCCTGCCGATGCTCGCTGATCCGGCCATCAAGGCCCTGTTCACCAAGTACGGTGTGCTGTCCGAGCGCGAGCTGCAAAGCCGTCTCGACATTTACCTCGAGCAGTATTGCAAGACGGTAAAGGTCGAAGCCGCGCTGACCATGGAAATGGCTCGCACGCTGATCTTCCCGGCCGTGGTTCGTTATCAGAACGAGCTGGCCTCGACCTGCGCGAACCTGAAGCTGGTCGGCTACGAGTTCGATACCGACACGCTGGACAAGATCACCGACCTTGTCAAGAACCTGCAGGACAGCTTGGGCGTGCTGGAAAAGGCGCTCGGCCATCACGGCGGCGACAGCCTGGAGGCGGAAGCCCGTCACTTCTGCGAAGAAGTGCTGCCGGCCATGGCCACCGTCCGCAAGTATGCCGATGAGATGGAAGGCTGGGTGGCCGACGACCTGTGGCCGCTGCCGACCTACCAGGAGATGTTGTTCATCAAGTAGCAAAGGCGACGTACGAAACGCTGCGAGACAGTGCTCCAGGATCATGACCAGTGACGACCTCGTGACCAGTGCCGCTGCCGATGGGTAAACGATGGCGGCGAGGTTCGTTGGGCAGTGTCGTGAGGGCAGGTCCTTTGTGAAATACTGCCCGCAGCAGGGCAAGCGTACTGTTCGTCTTTAGCCTCGGGCCGAATCCGTCGTGCGGCGATGCGACTACGCCGCGCGACGGGTCGGCCTCTTTTCTGCGCGCCTGCTCCTGCCACACGGACGCCCCGCGCCGTGGCACGTCCTTGGCTTGCTGTCGGAAAAGGCTGAGAGCTGTATCAGCTCATCATCAGCCGGCCGCCCGAGGCCACGATGCTCTGGCCGGTCATGTAGCTCGATTCTTCGCTCAACAGAAAGCGAATCAGCGAGGCCAGCTCGTCGGGCTTGCCGATGCGCCGCATCGGCGTGGCGGCGATCACCTCGGCCTTGCGCTCCGGCGGTAGCACGTCGGCCATTTCGGTCTCGACCAGCCCTGGCACCACGCAATTGACGCGCACGTTGTGCGGCGCGAAGGCTTCAGCGCAGCAGCGCGTGAGGGCCATCACGCCCGCCTTCGACGCTGAATAATGGATCTGCATCTGCCGCGGCAATAGGGCCGCGATCGACGAAACCATCACGATCCGCCCAAAGCCTTGGGCGATCATCTCATCCTTCACGGCGAAGATCGCCAGGTACGCGCCGTTGAGATTCACGTCGATCATCTCGCGCCAGATCTCATAGCTGAGCGAGTTGTGGTCGGCCAGGTTGCTGATCGCGCCGCAATGTGCCAAGTACGAGATTGTTCCCAACTCGGCCCGCGTCCGCTCGACCAGCCGCTTTACGTCCTCGGGCCGGGCGACGTTGCACGGCTCGGCGATGGCCTTGCGACCGAGCGCTTTGATCTCGGCCACGGCCTGATCGGCGTCCGCCCTGCGCGAGGCGTAGCTGATCGCCACGTCGGCTCCTTCGCTGGCCAGCCGCAAAGCCGTCGCCCGACCAATGCCGCGCGATCCACCGGTAACCAGCGCCACGCGATTTTGAAATTCTGCCGTCATACGTCGTATCGTCCCATCACGGTTGTGAGCTGTGACCGCAAACCGACGTTCATCTTAATGCCCGGAGCGGTCGACAAGGATCACGCGGACGTCGCAGACGTTCGTATGCGTCGGTCCCGTCTTGATCAGGCCGCCCAGGGGCTCGAAGAAGTGATAGGCGTCGTTGCGGGCGAGAAAATCGGCGATCGACAGTCCGCGCCGGGCCGCCTCGTCGAGCATCGCGCGATCGACCAGTGCGCCCGCGGCGTCGGTCGGCCCATCTTCGCCGTCGGTTCCGCCCGAAACGAGCACGAAATCGCCGCTTCCGGACGGGGCCAGCGACTCGGCGGCTGCCAAAACGAGCTGCTGATTTCGCCCTCCCCTGCCCCGCTCTTCGGCGGGCACCAACTGCACGACCGGCTCGCCGCCGCTCAACAGGCAATCGACGCCCGAGCACGGCCGCGCGATCTCGACCGTCATGGCGGCCAAGCGGCGGCCGACATCCTCGGCAAGCCCCTCGTGCGTTTCGGTCGGCAGGATCCGCGGCCGATAGCCAAGCGCCAAAGCCTCGTGTTCGGCCGCATCAACGGCCGTGGCGTTATTGCCGATCACTAGATTCGTCGCCGGGCAGCCTTCGCCGCGTGCCGGCTCGACGCACTTGGCGCGCAGAAAATCGAACACCGCCGGCGCGATCCCCGCCTCGGCGGCGCGAAACTGTTCGAGCACCGCCAGGGCATCGGCCGGCGTCGCCGGATCGTCGATCGTGGGCCCCGAGGCGATGATGTCGAGCGGGTCGCCCAAGACGTCCGAAATGATCAGCGTGACCAGGTGGCCGGCGTGGCAGGCGCGCCGCAGCCCGCCCCCTTTGATCGCGCTGAGTTGTTTGCGAACTGTGTTTAGCTGGCGGATGTCGGCGCCGGCGGCACTCAGGTGTCTCGTGACCGCTAGCTTGTCGGCGAGCGTAATCCCCTCGGCCGGCGCCGGCAGTAGCGCGCTGCCACCGCCGGAAATCAGCGCGATGCACAAGTCATCAGCCGAGGCCTCGCGCACGAGACGCAGAATCTCCGCGGCTCCGGCCGCCCCTTCAGGCGTCGGCTCATTCTGCCCAGGCTGCCGGGCCGCGTGCAGATGAATTGCCGACAAAGGACGGACGCAATCGGCCGGGACATTTAGCCAGCCGGTAACCTGCTTCTCGGCGAGCAGCTTGGGACCGAGGGCTTCTTCCATTCCCTGCGCCATGCCGGCCCCTGCCTTGCCCGCACCCACGACGATGATGCGGCAAATGCGTGCCAGGTCGAACACCTGGTCGGCGATGCGTAATTGGCCGTTCTCGACGTGTACGGCCTTGCGTACAAGCGTGCGCGAATCGACCGCCGCCACAGCGGCGCGCCAGATAGCAAGCGCGTCCTCGCGCAGATTACGAGCGGGCGGCGGCACGAAGGCTTTCCTGCAAGGAAATCGAGACCGATGGAACCGGTCCCGATTATAGCCCGCCCTTATTGCGGGCGACCGCCGGCCAGGGTTTGCTCCTGGCGTTTGGCGAGCTGGTCACGCGACAGCCGGAGGGCCGCTTCCAGTTGCGGGTCGTTGCCGGCACCGGCCTGCGACACCTCGCCCGAGGTGTCGATCACGGGCTTGGCGACTTGCTGCACCTCGACGTCCGGTTTGACGCCGATGCCGCTGTAGGAGTGGTTCAGCGGCGAGTAGAACTTGGCGGTTGTCAGTCGCAAGCCGGCGTTGGCCTGGTTCAAGGGGAAGATGCCCTGCACCGACCATTTGCCGTAGCTGGTCGAGCCGACGATGATGCCGCGGCGGTGGTCGCGGATGGCTCCGGCCACGATCTCGCTGGCACTGGCGCTATCGCCATCGATCAGCACCACCAGCGGCATCCGCCAGGTGCCATCGGCGTGAGCCGTGTACTTATAGTCCTCTTGCGGGCCGCGACCGCGGGTCGACACGATCACGCCCCCTTCGACGAACTTATCGACCACCTCGACGCTGACCGCCAGCAGGCCGCCCGGGTTGTTACGCAGATCGAGGATCAGGCTCTTCATGCCCAACCGGTGCAAGCGCCACAGTTCGGCGTCCAGCTCGCGGACGGTCGTCTTTTGGAACTGATGCAGCCGCAGGTAGGCCACGCCCGTCGCCGGGTCCAAGATCCGGCCGCCGTCGACGCTGGGAGCCTCGATCTGCTCGCGGCGAATGCGCAGCTGTCGGTTAGTCGAGTCGGGAGCAATGAGCGTGACCTCGACGAACGTCCCTTCCTTGCCTTGTAACAAATTCGCCGCCTGATCGGTCGACAGGTCCGTGGTCGATTGACCGTCCACGGCCACGATACGATCGCCGGCATGAATGCCCGCCTTTTCGGCCGGGCTGCCGGTGATGACCTTCAAGATCAAGAGGGCCCGGTCGCTGGCCTTCAATTCGACACCGAGACCGACGAAGTTGCCTTCGATCTGCGAATAGACTTCGTTCAACTGGTCGGCGGTGAGAAACGTCGAGTACGCGTCCAGACCGCTCGTCGCGCCACAGGTGTATTCCAGAATCGTGACCGTGTTGTTCAGGCCCAGCCGTTCACGCCCCAGGCGAGCAATGTACACCACGGCGTCACGGGCATGATGGCGGGTGTTGATCTGCCAGCCGGCAACGCGATCGAGCACTTCGCGACGGAAGCGATCGATCTGGGCCTGCGGAAGGCGGGGGAGATT
>DASZWQ010000136.1 GCA_035546535.1 Pirellulales bacterium
CCTGGCCCTGGCCGTGTTCTTCCGCCGCATCGATGTAATGGGTCCGGAGAATTTACCTCGCGAGGGCGGCGTGCTGTTTGTCAGCAACCACTTGAACGCCTTCGTCGACGCCATGCTATTGCGTGCGGTGTTGCCGCGGCCACTTTGGTTGACAGCGAAAGACACGCTCCGGCAGAATCCACTGATGCGCGTTCTCTTAAGGGCGACGCGCACCATCACCGTGCAGCGCCGTGAGGATCAGCAAGGTACGGCAGGCAATCGAGACACGGTCGCCCGCCTGGCTGCGCTTCTGGCTGGGGGCGAGCAGGTGGCCATTTTCCCCGAAGGCTTCAGCCATTCCGAAGGGCGACTGCGACCCTTCAAATCGGGCGCAGCGCGCATCGCCTTAC
Source organism: Pirellulales bacterium (assembly GCA_035546535.1). Classification (NCBI taxonomy): domain Bacteria; kingdom Pseudomonadati; phylum Planctomycetota; class Planctomycetia; order Pirellulales; species Pirellulales bacterium. The sequence goes on from DASZWQ010000136.1 coordinate 390, forward strand.
AGGCAGCCAAATCCTGCGACACGGTCGCCGTTGTACCGGTGGGGCTCGTATATTTGCAGAAATCGACCTTTCGCTCGGATGTGGTTGTGCGTTTTGGTTCACCCATTGGAGTTGCCAAGTTACCGGCCGACCTGCGCGACCCGCATGTGCTTACCGAGCGCTTCGCGCGCGATGTCACGGCGCTAGCCGTACCGATTTCTCCGGAACGCTCGAAATTCATCCACTGGGCTGCCGAACTGGCGCTTGCCGGCGGCGCGCCTCCCATGCGGCTGGGGCAAAGACGAGACAATTATCTACCGCGTTACATGCGCATGCTCGAACGCATTTCATCGGCGTATGATCGCCTGCCTCCGCAGCAGGTGGCCGACGTGCAGCGACGCATGCTCGCACTGTACGATCTTACAGGGGGAGCACGCCTCAACGTGGCCGAGATCTACCTGCCGCTCACGTGGTGGCGCATTGCGATCTTTGTCATTCGCGAGTTGGAAGTCCTGCTCGTCGCCGGTCCCATTGCTTTGTTCGGATATGTAAATCATGTGCCGGCCTATTTCGGCACCCGCGCGATCGTCCGTCGCCTGGCCAAGGACGAAGATCACGTGGCCACGGACGCAATTTTTTTTGGTTTTCCCTGGTTCGCCTTGTGTTACGCGGCGCAAACAGCCGCGATAGCAACTTTCTTGGGTAGGGGCGCGGCCGCGTGTTATGCGATCGCGCTCCCCTACACGGGCGCCGTGACGCTTTTGTTTCGTGATCGCACGCTCGACGCTCGGCGGCGATTGTCCAGCTTTGCCGCTTTGATTTCCAACCGTACAAGACGCGAGAAAATCCAAGAGGAAGCACAGGCACTGGTCGACGACGTCAATCACCTATTGGCAGAGGTACAGCGATGAATCCGCTCAAATCGTTCGCGGACGTGAGCGATGCCGAACTCGACGAGCTTGGCGGTAAGGGACGCAATCTCGTGCTATTGACCCGCGGCGGATTTCCCGTGCCCGGCGGATTCGTCGTTCCGGCTGCCTGTTACCGGCAATGGGTCGCGAGCATCGACTGGTTCGATCCGCACGCGCACGCCTTCAGCTATGACCAGCCTGATGTCGTCGTCAACCAATCGGCCGCGCTGCGCGAGCGTCTGGCTAGCGCGCCGGTCGATCCTGAGCTTGTGCGGCAGATTACGTCCAAGCTAGTTGCGTGGCCGGCAGGTAGCGCCGCCGCCGTGCGCAGCTCTTCCACGTTCGAGGATCTGGGCGAGGCGGCCTTTGCCGGTCAGCATGATACGTATCTGAATTGCGTCGGCGCGGACGAAGTGGTCGAGAAGCTGCGCAGCTGCTGGATTTCGCTGTGGACCGACCGCGCGATTCTGTATCGGCACTCGCGCGGCTTCCGCCACGCCGACGCGTCGATGGCCGTGGTCGTGCAACAGCAAGTTCGTGCGGAGGTGGCCGGCGTCGCCTTCTCGATCCATCCGGTCACGGGGAACCTCGACACCGCGACCATCGATGCCAACTACGGCCTGGGCGAATCGGTCGTCTCGGGTGATTTCGCCGTCGACCACTTTGAAGTTGACAAGACCAGCCGCACGATCACCTCGCGACAAATCGCGAATAAGGAACGTTGCATTCGGCCAACCGCCAACGGCACCGAGGAAGCGGAAGTCGATAGTGCGCGCCGCGACCAACCCTGCCTGGATGACGCGCAGATTCTGAGGGTGGCCGACCTGGCGACGCGCGTCGAAGCCTATTACAGCTGGCCACAGGACACCGAGTGGGCGATGGCTGGCGGCGAATTGCTCTTGCTGCAAGCTCGCCCCGTCACGATCATTCCTCCGCGCTGGACGCGCGACGAATCCGCCGAGCGATTCCCGCAACCCTTCACGCCGCTCAGCTGGGATTTCGTGCAAACGGGCTTTCGCCGCTCCTTGGCTCACTCGCTGCGCCTGATGGGGTTGCCGGGCTTTCAGGGAGACTGGTTCGACAAGCTGGGGCAATACATTTACGGCAATCAAAACGCCGTCGAAGTGATCCGCCGTTACCGGCCCGTACGGGCACGTACGATCGACGAATTGAGCGCCGAGCTACCCGTGCTGCGCGAGCGGTACGCGAACCTGATCGAACTGCCAGCGCGCTGGATGCGCGATTTGGATCGCTACCTGTTGCAGATTGGCGAGCTGCGCTCGTTCTCGTATGAAGGGTGCACCGCGACGGAAATCTGGCAGCACCTATCCCGTGTTGTGCAGGTGGGCGAAGAGTACTTTCTGCCGAACATAGCTATCTCGATGACCCAGGGCTTCCTGCACGGTGTATTACACGGCCTGGTGCAGTTGGCCGTGGGACCGGAACTCGCGCTTAAGGTTCTGGACGGTTTGCTCTCGGGCGTGGAAACAAAAACGGTCGAGGTGAATACCGAGCTGTACGCATTGGCGCAGATGGCTCATGCCGATGCGTCTCTCGAGCAGTTGCTCGCATCGGTTCCTTCGGAGAGGATTGTCGCCGAGCGTCGCTTGGAAACATTTCCCGAATTCGCGGCAGCTCTGAACACGTTTCTCGAGCATCATGGTCATCGCGAACTGGCAATCGACTATTTCGTTCCCACCTGGATTGATTGCCCGTGGATCGTGCTTGACTTGCTGAACGCGATTCCGGCCGACGCGGCAAAGCCGGCCGACACCTCGAACGACGGCCGCCGGCGTTATTCCGAAACCGAGTTGAAGGTGCTAGCCGTCGTTCCCGACGATATCCGCTATGCGCTACGGGAAGTGATCCGGCTGGCGCGGGTGTACACGTTGCTCGACGACCTGGAGCACTACCAGACAACGCGGATCAACCCACTCGCCCGGCAAGCCGCACTAGCTTTGGGCGCGCAGCTGGTTGACGAAGGAATACTTGCATCGTGGGACGACGTTTTCTTCTTTCGACGCGCCGAATTGGAGCGGATTGTCGGCGGCGAGCGCTCGGCCGCGCTGATCGAGGCCGGTCGCAAACGCCGGCGGGAATTCGAAGAGGCCGGGCGCACCCAGCCAGACTGGAATTACGGCCAGCAGACGGAAGCCGCTCTGGCCGAGGGCGCCATGCGAGGTATCCCAGGCAGCCCAGGAGAAGTCGAGGCCGCGGTGTTCGTGGTCGATCGCGTCGAACAATTCAAAGAGTTTCCGCGTGGCGCGATTTTGGTAGCCCGCACCACGAATCCGGCCTGGACTCCCTTGTTCTATCAAGCGGCGGGACTGGTCACCGACAGCGGCGGACCACTCTCACACGGCGCCGTGACGGCCCGCGAAATGGGCCTGCCCGCCGTCATGGCCGTAGCCGGCGCCACCACGCGCCTGAAGACGGGGCAGCGCGTGCGCGTGAACGGATCGGCCGGAAGTGTGGAAGTTTTGAGTGACTGAGCGATCGAAGCCGATGGTGCGATGTGATACAGCGAGGGCGACAACAACCGCGTAGGGCATGTAAGCCCGTAATCGCGGTTGTTGCCGTCGCCCAAATTCGCACGGCAAGAGCCGGAGCGACATCCCACTGCAAGCTTGCCGCTTACGCCGCCTCGCGGTCATCAAAATCAGAATCCATGCCGAGCGCCCTCTTGTAGACTTCGAGCATGGTCTCTTGTTCCTCGCGCTTGTGCGCGTCGATTTTGCGGATTTTGATAATCTCGCGGAGCGCCTTCACGTCAAAGCCCGCACCTTTTGCCTCAACATAGATGTCGCGAATATCCGCAGCGATCGCCGCCTTCTTCGTCTCCAGCCGCTCGATTCTCTCGATCACCGAGACCAGTTCCTCGACCGCTACTGCAGCGACATTGGCTGTCTCGTGCTCCGCAACGCTCATGCAAGCCTCCTCTGGTTGGTGCAATCGTCAATCTCTTTCGATAGACCTTGAGCGTGAAGGCCGAGCGTTCGGACTGGGCTCTTCGTCCCTCTGCACGAAGCGAGCTGCACGATCCTGCCGTAGCGACCATTCCGGCGATGTGGGACAGAAGGCCCGTCGCGCGATCGATCACGCTCTGCGGTCAGAAGATTCTCGGCAAGTTTGGTGGCGATCCCCGCGACAAATGCCGTGTCATCCGGTATCTGCTGCAATCCGCGAAATCTTGTCATTGCGAATTCCACGTTCAGCCGCAAAGCGCAGCAAAAGCCGCGAGGAAAGGTCAAATCCGGTTGACCGTAATCGGTACGGCAATCAGCGAGCAAAGTGGACGATTTCCATCAAATAGCGGAATCGAAGACATCTTTCCCAATGGTCGCCGCTGCTTCCGCCCGCTCCGAACCATGCCGTGATAAGATGTGCTGAACAACACGACCACTTTGTGCGGCGATAACCGCCCTGGTTCCGGCGTGCCAAACGTTCTCAATAATCCAAGATGCTTCGCAAGTCGTACACGAAGGTCGCACAGTTCAAGGATGTCGCGGCTTTCCGCGCCCGGTTGGCGGAACTCGGTCTGGAATTGCCGCTCGACGACACCATTCTCACGGCCGCCTGTGGCTCGCCGCTTGCGCAGCCGATCTCGATCGGACGTTTCTCGGTCGGCAACCGCTGGTGTATTCACCCCATGGAAGGATGGGACGCGCATCACGACGGCTCCCCCTCGGAGTTAACCCTGCGCCGATGGAAGCATTTTGGCGTTAGCGGCGCCAAACTGATCTGGGGCGGCGAAGCAGCCGCGGTAACCCCGGGCGGCCGCGCCAATCCGCGGCAAACGCTCGCCACCTCAGAAAACCGCCGTGGTCTCGCGGCGCTACTCAAAACACTAACGACAGCTCATCGCGAGCGCTTTGATACGACGAGCGATTTGCTCGTCGGCCTGCAATTGACGCATTCGGGACGCTTTTGCCGCCCTCATTCCAAGCGGTTGGAACCGCGGATCGCCTACCATCATCCGCTGCTTGATGCGCGGTTTGACATTCATCCAAGTGATGATTCCGTCGTCCTGACCGATGAACAAGTAGATCGTCTGATCGACGACTACGTCGCCGCGGCCGGCGCGGCACGCGACGCTGGCTTTCAATTCGTGGATATCAAGGCCTGCCACGGATATCTCCTGCACGAATTCCTTGGCGCCTCCTGTCGCCCGGGGCGCTACGGGGGAGACTTCGACGGGCGAACACGATTGCTGCGCGCGCTTATTGCCCGCATCCGGGACGCCTTTCCCGATCTGATGATCGTCGTTCGACTCAGCGCCTTCGACACGGTCCCTTACGTTCCTGGCGACGAGGGCGTGGGGCGGCCGATGGATTTCTCGCAAGCGCTTCCGTATCACTTCGGTTTTGGTGTCGATCCGTCTGATCCATTGCAGATTCACCTCGACGAAACGATCAAGCTCTTGCACATCTTGCACGCGCTCGGCGTCGCGGCACTGAACATTTCGTGCGGCAGCCCCTACTACAATCCCCACATCCAGCGGCCGGCGATCTTTCCTCCCAGCGACGGCTACCTTCCGCCCGAGGATCCGCTGGTGGGCGTGGCGCGACAGATCGAGACCACGCGTCGCTGCAAGGAAGCCGTTCCCCAATTGGTCATCGTCGGCAGCGGCTATTCTTACTTACAGGACTATCTGCCCCAGGTGGCCCAGGCCGTGGTGCGGAAAGGATGGACCGATCTGGTGGGCCTGGGGCGCATGGTGCTTTCGTATCCGGAGTTGCCTGCCGATGTCCTGACCCACGGGCACTTGGCGCGAAAAAAAGTCTGCCGGACGTTCAGCGATTGCACGACAGCCCCGCGGCATGGGCTCGTCTCGGGCTGTTACCCGCTCGACTCGCACTATAAGGAGCTTCCCGAGGCGGTTAATCTAGCGGAATTCAAGTCTTCGCAAAGGTCTTCGTAAGACCCGCCCTAGTGCTGACTTACGGGTGCCATTCTTCGGCCATGCTCCACCGCCGGACCCCAGGATTGCGGCCGGCGCTCTCAATGAGTAGTTTTCTCTCTTCCACTTTGATCCGGAATTAGAATATCTCGATGGGTAAGCGCGCACTGATCACCGGCATTACGGGCCAGGACGGCTCGTATCTGGCCTCGTTCCTGTTCGACAAGGGGTACGAGGTACACGGCATGGTGCGCCGTTCGAGCACCGAAAGCTACGAGCGGATCGAGCACCTGCGCAGCCGCCTGCACCTGCACCAGGCCGACCTGCTCGATCAACTGTCGCTTGTGAACCTGGTGCGCGACGTGCGGCCGGACGAGATCTACAATCTCGCGGCGCAGAGTTTCGTCCCCACCAGTTGGCTGCAGCCGCTGTTGACGAGCGAATTCACGGCCCTGGGCGTGACCCGCATGCTCGAGGCGATTCGCCTTGTCGATCCCGCGATCCGCTTCTTTCAGGCTTCGAGCAGCGAAATGTTCGGCCGGGTGCGCGAAGAGCCGCAAAACGAGCAGACCCCCTTCTGGCCGCGCAGCCCTTACGCCGTCGCCAAGGCGTACGGCCATTTCATCACGGTCAATTACCGTGAAAGCTACAATCTGCACGCTTGCTCGGGCATCATGTTCAATCACGAGTCGCCGCTGCGCGGCAAGGAGTTCCTGCCGCGCAAGGTCTCGGACGGGGTGGCCCGCATCAAGCTCGGCGTGCAAGACCGCCTGCACCTGGGCAATCTCGACGCCGAGCGCGATTGGGGCTTTGCCGGCGACTTCGTCCGCGCCATGTGGCTGATGCTACAGCAGGACAAGCCCGACGATTTCGTGATCGCCACCGGCGAAAAACACACGGTGCGCAAGCTCGTCGACCTGGCCTTCGGTCGCGTAGGGCTCGATCCGGCCAAGTACGTGGTGACCGACCCGGCGCTTTATCGCCCGGCCGAGGTCAATCGGCTACGCGGCGATTACAGCAAGGCCAAAGAAGTGCTGGGCTGGGAACCGACGGTCGACTTCCCCAC
>DASZWQ010000137.1 GCA_035546535.1 Pirellulales bacterium
CTGGCCGCCGGCAAACGAAAGAAAGTGGCCCTCGTCGCCTGTATGCGCAAACTGCTCACCATCCTCAACGCGATGGTCCGAAAACGACAGACCTGGCGGAACGTGATCCTGCAAACTACTTGATTTCCAAGACAGTCGCTCCCCTGACCCCTCCCTGCAAGGGAGGGGGATTATTCTTCCTTGGCGCGCTTCGCGATTTCAAGCGCTTTTTCGTCGATCGCCGCCGTGTAATCCTGCCAGGCGGTTTTCGTCTCTGGGTCGCTCGTGCGCCACATCGTGAAGTGGCAGGTCGGCGCCCCGGCCGGAATCGTGCTGTCGAAGCGCACGTCGAAATCGTGCTCGCGGCCGTACTCGCGCATGGCGTCGATCATCCCCTCGACGAAATAGCGCTGCACCCGGCAATCAAACGCCTGGTAATGATCCTGGTGTGGGCACCACAGAATATCGAAGCTCACCTGCTCCGGACTGTCGATCTTCGGGGCTTCCAGCGACGCGTACGCGATGCGATTGATCACCGAGGCGTAGAAGCTGATGAACTCCGCTTCGCTCATGTCGTCGGGCTTTTTGGTGCCGGCCAGGATCTGCCGACCCACGTCGAGGCCGACGCGGTGCAAACCCTCGTACACCGCCTGCTGCCCGGCGCGGCCGAACAAGCGCTCGCAGGACTTGAGCACTTCGATCACGGCCATGGCTTGCATCGTCCCCCATTGCCAGAGCGTGGCCGGGTCGAAGTCGGTTTTGGCCAGGACCTCTTCCTTCAATCGTTTCAGCCCCTTGGCATAGGGCTGGTTGAACTCGAATTTCTGCCAGGCCGGTTCCGGGCGATGCTCCCAATGTGCCATCATCAGTTCTCCGTGACGAGCGACGTGCGCAAATTAATGACTACTCGTTTCCGCTAGTCGGTCTTATTCCACTGCCCACCGCCTCCGCCGAGGTAAGGGTACTTGTCGAACTGCTCGCCCCCACCGACGATCCGTGGATCGGCGGTCGAGCGCAACTCGGCCGTTAGCCGCTCCGACAATTCCGCTTTCGCCTGCGCGTATTTCGGCTCGTCCGCCACGTTGTGCAACTCGTTCGGATCCTGCCGCAGGTCGTACAGCTCTTCGGCAGGGCGCTTGGCAAACGACAGCGCGTACAAGTCGCGCACCGCAGGCTCTTCGCGGTGATCCCACATGTATTTCTTCGTGGGCCCGTTATCGCAATCCGACAGCCACGCCTGCTGGAAAAATGCGTGCGTGTAGTCGGGCGTGCCCGACGGCCAACGGTCGGGCGCGAGATTGCGGATGTAGAGAAAATCGTCCGTGCGAATGGCGCGCATCGGGTAGCCGCCGCCATTAGGCGCTTCTTGGGCCGGTGTGTGCCGCTCGCGGCCGAAGAGAACGTGATCGCGCGCCGCCTCGACGCGGCCCGCTTTGCCACGTTCCAACAGAGCCAGCAGGCCGTGGCCAGTCATCTGCGGTGGAACCGCCAGGCCAGCGGCAGCCAGAAACGTCGGCGCAAGATCCGTAAGCGAGACCAGATCGGTCACGGTTCGGCCGCCGGGAACCCGATCCGGCCAGCGGATGGCCAGCGGCACGTGGACCCCGCAATCGTAAAGATTCGTCTTGCCGCGCGGAAACGGCATGCCGTGATCGCTCGTGATGACAAACAGCGTCTTGTCGAGCTCGCCCAAGGCGGCGAGTCGCGCCATGAGCTCACCCACCTCGCGATCGAAGCGCTGGATCTCGAAGTAGTAATCCGCGACGTCGCCGCGCACCTCGGGCGCATCGGGATAATGCGGATAGAGATGGACCCTGGAAAGATCCATGCCCGACCGTTCCCCGGAGCCCTTTTCGTACGGGCGGTGCGGGTCCGACGTGCCGAACCAGAAGCAGAAAGGCGCGTCGGCCGGGCGAGATTCGAAAAACGCGTCGACCGATTTGTAGGGCTTTCCGCCGGGGCTGCCGCGGCCGGGGCCCCACGCCTTGCGATACGTGCCGACGTGATAGCCGGCTTCGGCCAAGAGTTGCGGGTATTCGGCAAAGCGGCCGACAGGCCAGACCGAGTGCAGGTTCGCCCCCTCGGCCAGCCGCCAGAAATGCTGGCCCGTGATCAGCGCGCCGCGGCTGGGCGTACACGAGGGCGAAGAGACGAAGGCGTTGGCAAACAGCACTCCCTCGCGCGCCACGCGATCAAAGGCGGGCGTTTTCACCACGGCGTCGCCATAAGCGCTCGCATGCGGCCACCCCCAATCGTCGGCGATGCACAACACGATGTTGGGGCGCGGAGCAGCCGCGTAGGCCAGGCCGGTACTGACAACAAGAATCGCCGCCACCAGCAGGACAAGCGAGCGCCGCGATCCGAAGGCTTTTAGGGACATTTATCTCATCACGGCATCAAAGGGAACAATTGACGAAGTGCAGGAATTACGGCGCGCCCGCCAGTGGATCAAAAGTCTCGCCCCACAATTCGTACCAGCCACGCAATGCACTTAGTTCGCGGCGGGCTCGCTCCTCGGGTTGGTGGATCGTCACGCGCCGCGGCGCCATTAGCGCCGCGATCTGCGCCACATCGAACTCCGCGGCCAAACCAAAGGCAAAAAGCTCCGGCAATTTCTCAACAGTCTGGTCACGCTCAATTAACTCGGCCAGTGTCGACAGCGAATCCTTGACTTCGACGCCCTGAATCTCCTCCGCGCCCAGGGCCGCCGCCACCAGCGCGGCCATCGCGGCGCGCGGCCCGGAGGCGACGATTGTTACCGACTCTTGCGGATGTGCGGCGCGAGCGAGGCGCGCGAGGGCGATCAGTTGTGCCGCCTGGATGCCCAGCGGTCGCTCGCCGACCGCGGCCAAGAAAAGCGGGTACAAATAGCTGGGGTCTTGCGCCTGGACCGTGGATTCGCCCAGCCCCAAGGGATCGATGGCCAGTAGCCGATCGCCGCGGCGCAACAGGCGTTCGACCTCCGCGGCGGTACTCGCGCGACCGGCATCCGCAAGAACGATGGTCGTTCTTTGCGGCTTCGCGGCGGGAACAAATTCAACGCCGGGTATCGTCCAGGCGTCGCCGCAACGCCATTGCCGCGAGACAACCGTCACGCCGGCCAGGGCGCCTGTCGTCTCGGAGACGACCGAAGCTTTGTAGTCAGGCACCTTCAAAAGCGCCCGAAGCTGGTCGCGCCTCGCGCGCTGCCATGCCACCGCGGCGGCGCGATCTCGCGGAAGAGCGTCGCGCGGCGGCAATGCGGCCAGCAACCCCACCGCCAGGCGATGAAAATCCGCGTTGTCTTCCGGCAGCGGCACGTGCAAATCGTCGGCCGTTTTCAGATCGTCGCGCGAGGGCAACTCGGCGCGTACAAACGACGCATCGCCCGGATGGAAATATTCGCCGAGCATGGCGTAGAACCGTTCGCGATTCTCTTGCTCGAAATTGTGGGTGCCCGGCACATGATTCACGTGCGAGCGCAGCTTGTCGCTCGCATCCACGATCGCAAACACCGGCCGCGCGGCCGCCAGGAGCGGCTCGAGCGTGTGCGCCGACTTGAAACAGCAATCGTCGCTGGCGTTATAGGTCAGCAGCGTCGGGCGGCCGGCCCGAAGCGCCGTGAGGTGCGTGTAGTCGGCCACCGCCGCCATATCGGTGGGCGCCTGTTCGGAATCGCCCATGTCGTCACAAAGGATGTTGCTGCGAAAGCCCCCGTATCCGGCCACGGGGTTGGCGAGCACCACGCGAGGATCGAGCGACGAGATCAGGATCGTTTGCCAGCCGCCGCCCGAAAGGCCCATCGCCGCCACGCGCGCCGCATCGGCGTGCTGGTGCGCTAGCCCCAGATCCAAGGCCCGCGACATGGCCAAATAAAACGGCGCCAGACCGCTCGCGCCACAGACATCGAGCTGATTCATGCGGTAGTGCGAAAACCCCGGCGTGGCCAGTTGCCCCATCCCCAGCCATTCCAGGTCGAGCACCAGCATGCCGCGCTTGGCCAGATTGATGCTCAACAGTTGCTTGTACTCGACCGCCTTGCCGACCCGTTCGTGACCGTTGAGGTGCAAAACGAGCGGCACTTTTCCCGATAGCTGATCCGGCTCGTAGAGTAGCGCCGGGATCCACATGCCAGGCAAGGCTTCGTAGCGCAGCTTGCGAATGTGATAGCCGGAGCCACCCGGAATCGCATCCAGCCACTCGACGCGCGCCGGCGCAACGCGCCAGTCTCGCGCCTTGCCGCGAAAGACCACCCGGTCGAGCACCTCTTGCCGCAGACGGCGGGCCTCGGCCTCCCACTCCTGGCCGTCGCTCGGACGCGGCGGCGCGGGAATCCTCGGCTCGATGTACGCGCGGATTTCGTGCAGCGGCGTGCCGGGCGACAAGAGGGGCTCGCCAAGCGCCGTCTGCACGACGCCCTTGTCAGGCAGTTGAGCCGCGCGATTCTCGTCCAGTCGCTCCTTGCGGCTGACCAACAACTCGCGCGAGCGGCGGAAATAGTCGATCACCTGTCGCTTTTCGGGCACCTGGCGGGCTTCGTGATCCGCGATTTGCTCATCCAGCCGGGCGATCAGCCAGTCAATGTCCGCCGCCGCGCAAGGCGGCTGCCCCGCAAAATAGAAGAAGACCGGATTCGTGTGCGCTTCGGCGTCGGCCGTGCCGAAGGGAGAAGTCGAAAAAGCCCGGGCCGCGATCCAGCTCGATTCGGTCAATTCCACGCGTTCGTCGAGCGACAGCCATTGGGCCGTTCCCGCGTCACGCGGCACGACCAGTTCGCGTACGATGCGACCGTTCACGATCAACTGCACGTTGGTCACGGGCGCCGTTTCGCTGCGCACGCGCAGCCGAGCGCGAACTTTTTTTGGTTGTTTGTCCGGCGTGGTGACGATGTCCCCCGGCCGATGGTCCTCGACATCCAGGAGCACGAGTGGCCCGGTGGTCATGAAGCTGCGCCCCTCGGCGGCGGCCCTGAGCCAGGCGGGAAACGAGGCCTCTCCCTCGACATGCGCGTACGTGCGGCAATCACCCAGCTTGCGGCACGCCGGATAGTCGCTGGCCGCAATGCCGGGAAAGCGGAAGCCGGCGTTCAAGACGTGATACCAACCTTCGAGCCCGATCCCGCGATAAATGCCGAACTGCAATAGCTCGACACCCGTCGTGGCTCCCTGCACAAGGTCGGCCCAGATCTCGAGGCCGTATCCGCCGTGCGCGTGAAAGGCATACCCCCCTTGCCGACGTGTCTCTTCGCCTACCGCGGCGTACAGCGGCCCTACGTTCGGGTCGAGCTGTTGACCGGTGAGGTACAGCCGGTCGCGCAGGAACAGGTTCAAGTGTCCGAGCACGCCGTTGCGATATTCTTGGCCTGAAACAATCGCATAAGGCCCGCGCTCGCGAATGGACTCGAGCCCCAGCCCGCGCAATTGCGGCGTCGCCTGCTCAGGCATCAGCCCTTTGTAGTTCGACGTGTCCTCGTTGTAGCAGAGGATCATGCCGCGGCGGATGTCCTCGGCCTCGAGCAAATCGAAGATCGTGTTGTCGTCCGCGTCGCTCGTGCGATTGACGTGCAGATGCGGATCGGCCGAATGCCATCCTTGTTCGGCCATTGCCACGGTGCGCGTCAGCTCGATCTGCACGTCGCGCTCGGCGCCGGCCGTGACGTGCGTCGAATGCATTTCGACGCGGTATTCCAATCCTTTCCACACTTCAATGCGGACCGGACCGGCCGGCACGTCAACCGCGAACTCACCCGGCGTGTAAAAGAAATGTCCGAAATAGCGGATCGGCGCCTTGCCAGGGCGATTGCCGGCCAGGCCATCGGGCCACTGGTGCAGCAGGCTGTACGCGGACAGCCGATTCTCGCGCGGCCGATAGAAATTGCCGTCGCTCCCCACGACGTTCACGCGGCACGGCGTGGTCTTGCCGGTCGCGCGATCGACGATCGTCACGCGCAGTTGGCCGGCCTTCTCCCCATCGGCGACGGCAGGCTTTCCAGCCGCGGCAAAACCCGGCGGCGTGAAGATGTACGCTTCTTCGCGCGCGTCGGGCGTGGTGCGATCGAATCGGCCATGCTCGGCCCGGGCCGCTGCGGCGGCAAGGCCCAGGATCGCGATCGCGGCCAATGCCGTGGCGCCAGCCTGCGCCTTCAAACGCTGCAAAACTTCGACGATCGTCATTGCGGAAATCCTGAGAGCCCCGGATCCAGTTGCACGCCAAAGCTGTTGAGCGCCATGGAAACCAGGTTGTACTGTCCGACGGTAAAAACCAGGTCCATCATCTGCTTCGTGTTGTAGGTCTTCGATAGCCCGTCCCAAGTCTCGTCGCTCAGGCAAGCCTCATCGCGCAACTCGTCGGCGGCGGTGAGCAGCAATCGATCGTGCTCCGAAAGTCCGGCGGCAGCTGGCCCCTCGGCAATGCGCCGCACGTCCTCGTCCGACAGGCCGACGCCTTTGCCGATCACGACATGCTGGGCCCATTCGTATTCCGCCTGGCACAGCCAGCCGATGCGCAAGATGAGAATTTCTCGATCGCGCGGCGGCAGCGAGTTGTCGCGCAGGATGTGCGTCGCGAACGTGAGCCAATCCTGCGCCAGATCGGGATGATTGGCCATCGTCGTAAAGACGTTGTACAAGCGGCCGGTGCGCTCGAAGGGCGCCAGCAGCTGCTGTTGCTCGGGCGACCAGTTGTCCTTCTTCACCGGTTCGATGCGCGGCCGCGTCGGGCGCGTGTGGCGGCGTCCGTCTTTCGCTGAGCCTGCGGAGCCCTCCTTTGCGTCGTGCGTCACCTGTTGTTCTCCACTTGCTGGCTGTCCTGTCGGAAATACGCACAAACCGGCGACCGTCGCGGCGACGACCGTCACGATCGCAACGAACGTCCTATGATGCGCTGTCGAACGTCGCACGGCGATGGCCTCCTGATGGAATTCGTGGCTCGCTCTCAACCAATGCGGGCACTTTGCCCGCCGTCGACCGGCAGGATCGCGCCGGTGATGAATTGCGCTTCGTCCGAAGCAAGAAATAGTGCCGCGTGCGCGACGTCCCAGGCGGTGCCCATCTTGCCGCGCAGCGGCACCATGCCGTCGCGCAGTTGGATCAATTGCTCTTTGGGGATGCCGCGCTCGCGCACGATTCCTTCGATCGCCATGGGCGTATTGATGAACCCCGGCATGATGGCGTTTACACGAATGCCATAGCCGGCGTTGGCGATCGCCATCGCTTGGGTCAAGGCGTTCAGCCCGGCCTTCGAAACCTTGTACGCGGTCAACTCGACCGCCGCCGCCACGGCCGCCAGCGATGAGATGTTGATGATTGCGCCCGACTGCTGTTCGCGCATGACGGGCAAGACGTGCTTGCAGGCCAGGAAAGCACTTTTCAGATTCGTGCCGATGATGCGATCCCAGGCGTCTTCGTTCAATTGCGACAATTCGCGATCGCCGCTGCCGATGCCGATATTGTTGTGCAAGATGTCGATCCGGCCGTACGATTCGCGGCATTCGCGGACCACGGCGCGGCAGGCGTCCTCGCTCGTGGCGTCGGCTTCGTAGACGCGGCCCACTCCGCCGTCGCGTTCGATCATGGCCAAAGTTTCGCGCACCGAGGGACCGTCGCGATCCACCAACAGCACGCGCGCGCCGTGCCGGGCAAAAACTAGCGCCGTCGCGCGGCCGTTGCCGATCGTATCGCCCGGCGTCTGCCCGGCCCCGACGACAATGGCGACTTTGTCCGCAAGTCTCATCTTGGCTCACCGCTCGAAACAGCCATGCGTCGAACGCGTGGATTTGTGGTTTCGTCCCCGAGGAGCGCAATTATGCTCGCACACGCCCGGTTGTCTGTCCAACGCGAGAACGGCAAAGTTGAGATTCTGCGCGCGTATCTACTGTAGCCGGCCTCGGCGAGGCCGGGATTTCACGTGCCGCTTCCGGAGTCGCAGACCCCGGCTACAGACTTTGCAGTTCTCCTGTTGCCGGGCCGCGAATGCTCGAAATCTGCCGGACACCCCGCTATGATCGATGGCCGACGTTGTACGCCCCCGATCGACCGCTTTATTGATTACCGAGGTCTGGAAATGCGCAAGCTCCTGCTGCTCTCCATCGGTTTGTTCTCCATGCCTGCTCCGCTGTGGGCCGATGCACCTGCTCAGCAACCGGCCAGGCTCGAAACGCAGGTTCCCGTCACCCTGAATTACTTGCTGTACCTGCCCAAGGACTACGACAAGAAAGATGCCTGGCCGCTGGTCCTCTTCCTGCACGGGGCGGGCGAACGGGGCGACGATCTGAACCTGGTCAAAAAGCACGGTCCGCCGAAGTTGATCGAGGAGGGCAAAGATTTGCCGTTCATCGTCGTCAGTCCCCAGTGTCCCAAGGACAATTCCTGGACCTGGCAATTGCGCGAACTGACGGCGCTCGTCGACGACCTGACCGCGCGCTACAAAGTCGACAAGGACCGCATCTACCTCACCGGCCTGAGCATGGGTGGTTTCGGCACCTGGGCCTTGGCCGCTTACCAGCCCGATCGGTTCGCGGCGATCATTCCCATTTGCGGCGGTGGCGAGATGCTCATGACCCGGCGCCTGACGCAGGTGCCCATCTGGGCCTTTCACGGGGCGAAGGATCCCGTCGTGCCGCTGCGCCGCAGCGAGGAACTGGTTCAGGCGCTGGAACGGGCCAAGGGGAACGTGAAGCTGACGGTTTACCCCGACGCCCTGCACGATTCCTGGACGGCAACCTACGACAACCCGGAAGTGTGGGAGTGGCTGCTCGCACAGAAGCGAGCACCGGCGAAAGCCGCTCCCTGACGAACGCTTTGGCCCGAACGATCTGCAAATCGCCCGCAGCGCAAAAAAAAAGAGCCGCACGGAGGGCAAAGGATAAAACCCCGGCGGCGTGTGGCGGCGGCATGTTAGACGCAGTCGCGGCCAGCAGACAAAGATGCGCGATGGTTCGCCAAAGTCAAATCGAATTGCGAACGCCGCAAGGGGGCGATCCGATCGGCAGTAGGTGATTCGTGTGTGCAAGCTGTCACCCGCGCGCCGCGCATTCCCTCTCCCTCTCCCTTAGGGAGAGGGCCGGGGTGAGGGGATCGGCAATCGGCTTCCCTCACCCTAACCCTCTCCCGAAGGGAGAGGGGACGTTTTTGTTTGTCAAAGCATCACACGCTAATCACCCACTACCCTCCGCCCACGACAGCTTAGGCCCTCACTGGCGAAAAACCTTCGGGCAGTCGTCGGCAACGGAAGCGCGCGACGTTACCTCTTCGCGCAGGCGCACCCCAGCGGGAAATTCCGCGCCGGCGCTCTTGCCATTATATGACTCAATGCGTATATTACCCGTGGAGCATATGAAGCATGCAGACCGCTTTCGACATCATTGCCGAGCCGAACCGCCGCGCGATCCTGGGCCTCTTGGTCTCGTCCGAGCAGTCGGTCGGGGAGATCGAGCGCCGGCTGCGGATGCCGCAAACCAGCGTCTCCAAGCATCTGCGCGTGCTGCGCGAGGCCGGTTTCGTGGAATCGACGGTCGATGCGCAGCGCCGGCTGTACCGGCTCAAGCCCGAGCCGCTTCAGGAAATCGACGCCTGGCTGGCGCCGTTCCGGCGGTTCTGGTCCGCGCACGTCGACGCGCTGGAGCGTCACCTTGACCGCATGGATTCCCCCCAGCCCAAGAAGCGGAAGCCCAGAAAGCGATAACGCGAGAGATAACGGAGAACATCGATGTCCGACCGCGAGAAATATACGCCCGGCCCCGCCGAGGGTGCCCGCATCCAAAAGGACGGCGCGCGTTGGACGCTCGTTCTCGTCCGCGAGCTGCGCCACGCGCCCGAAAAAGTGTGGCAGGCGCTGACCGAGCCGGCGCATCTGCGCGAGTGGGCACCCTTTGATGCTGACGCGAGCCTGGCCACAACGGGAACGACCGTGAAGCTCACCACGGTCGGAGCACCCACGCCGATGGTCTCGGAAACCAAGGTGATCGAAGCCGTCCCGCCGAAGGTGCTCGTCTACAACTGGGGCGGGCAGGACATCCGCTGGGAGCTCGAACCCACGGGCGCCGGCACGCGCCTGACGCTGTGGCACGCGATCGATCGCCGCTTCATTTCGATGGGCGCTGCCGGATGGCACATTTGTTTCGACGTTTTGGATCATCTCCTCGGCGGCGCACCGATCGGCCGCATCGTGGCCGGCGACGCTCTGAAGTTCGAAGGCTGGCATCGTTTGAACAAAGAATACGCGCAGCAGTTCGGGGTCGAAGCCCCCGCCTGGCCACCCCAGGCCCCTAAGGATTAAGAATGCGAACCATGGAATCGCCCCACGAAAGCCCTGCCCTTGCCGCCGCAACGACCGCGCCCAGAGCTTTGCGACTGGTGTATTGGATCAGCACCGCGCTTTTCTGCTTGCAGATGGGCTTCACTGCGTACGCGCAATTGAGCTTGCCGCAGGTGGCCGAGGCCTTCGCGCACCTTGGCTTTCCGGCCTATTTCCGAGTGGAGCTCGCCTGTGCCAAGATCCTGGGCGTGGCGATGCTACTCGCGCCCGTCGCGGCGCGCGTGCGGGAATGGGCGTACGCCGGCTTCGCCATTAACCTCGTCTCGGCGCTCCTCGCCCATCTGGCGGTGGGCGATGGCCCGGACGCGTGGGGTTGGGCCGTCGCCACCGGCGCGCTGTGGGCGCTCTCGTATTCAGGCTGGCGGCTGTCGAGCAACGCCAGGCAAGGGCGCTTTTTTCCGTCGAAGTTGGCGCCCGGCCTCTGAGGCGCGGCGGAACCTTCGCAGGCGCGTCCCGCATCGCGGGCGACAAATGTCGCGCCCGTCCGGCTTAGTTATCGCCGACCGCCGGGATCGACATGAAATGCCCCCGGCTCACGTAGCACGCGTCGCCGCAGGGTCGGCAAGACGTAATCATCGTGCGCACCTTAACGTAATAGCCGCGACCGGTGCCGATACGGATCTCGACCTCTTCCAGCGGCAACGCTTCGGAGTGCATCAGCCCAATGCCATGCGGCGAAAGATCACGGCTGAAGGCCGACAAGCGCTTGGTTTCGTCCAGCGTGATCAAAACCGGACGAAAGAAGGGATAGCGGATACCGACCGGATTTTCACGCGCGTCTTCATCTCGCGCTTCGATCAAAATCGGTCGCAACGCGCTTCGCAAGGCTCGTTTTTCTTCCAACTCGATCGCCATGTTTCCAGCCCTTTAACACTCTTCGGGAACCGCCAAGGATATATAGCTTCTCGGTAGAAAACGCCGGGCGCGGACGGCTAAAAAGTCGGCGTCCCAACCTCTATCCGGGGGAGAGAAAGCACCCTTATCCCCGGCACAAATGATCGGCTCGCTACGCACAGGCTGGCTATCCCTGGCAGAAACAAAAGTGCAGGGCATTACTGGCAAATCCACCGCCTAGGCGGTCCAATGGTGGCAGGCGTTAAACTTCAAGTAACGACGCCCGCGCAGCACGTCCCGCATCGCAGAAGAACGATCATGTCCGCACCTACGCCCATGTCGCAGAACAGTGCGATCCAAGCATTCAACGAGCACGAAGCGCGAGCCGACGGTGCGCGGATCGTTGCCAGCCTGGCCGCGGGCTTCGAAATGCTGACGAGTCTCATGCTCGATCGCG
Source organism: Pirellulales bacterium (assembly GCA_035546535.1). NCBI lineage: Bacteria > Pseudomonadati > Planctomycetota > Planctomycetia > Pirellulales > Pirellulales bacterium. Next base: position 11,564 of record DASZWQ010000137.1, read on the forward strand.
TGGCCGTCGAGCCCGGCACGCGATTCGGCGTCGACTCGATGATCATGCCCACCTCCTTTGTGCAGGGGCACGCCATCGCATCGCTCGAAAGCGAGTTGTATCAAGTAGCTGTGTCGGCCGAAGTAGCACGGGCGCGCGGATACCTGCGAACCGACGACGACTGGTACGTGCGGTGGCTCATCAACACGCGCTTGCCCGACCGGCTGAGCGAGCCGGCCGTCGTGGGACGGTTCGCCTTGTACAAGGCACAATCTCCGGACAAGCGCCGGTTATCGTTCGAGACGGCGCTCGAGCGTGCCTTGCCTCAGACGGCTCATGCACCGCTGGTGCTGTTTCGCTTGTACCCGCTGGCCGTCGAAATCGTCACGGCGACGGCCTTCGCCGCGCCGGCCGATGCCATCGACGCGCGGAAACGGCAGCGGCAGATTCTGCCCAGCCTGGCCGATTGCACGGCCTGCCGCGGCGCACTGTTGGAAAATGGCGAGGAATGCCCGCAGTGCGGCAACCCCATCTGGAAATTCGACTGGCTGACGGCGGAGTGAGCCGGCGCCGTGGGGGGCCGGACAGGAATTCGCCGTTTGCTGAGCGGTGCCGGTTCCTCGGCCGCGGCAGCCGTCCTCAGCAGGAGTAGCGCAAGCACGGTGGCCGTGGCAGCAATCGCTTGCTTCGCACTCGCCCGGCTCTCGGCCGACTATTTCGCCAATCGCGATCCCGCGCTCGAGGCGATTCTGGCAATCGTCCGCGCAGGCGATACCGCAGCTGGTCGTTAGTCATTGAGTGTTTTCCCCCCGGCGCGATCGATGCCTTACGATTCAGGGCAGCCGCGCGTTGCTTTCATCTGGTCCCGCCCGTAACCTGAGGGCCAGTGGGGAACTTCTTATGTCACGGCGGTCTGAGCTTCACCCTGAGGAGCCTTCTTATGCCGCGAGTTCTGCTTTCCGCGCGACTATTGACGCTCTCGGCGATCGGCTTGCTCCTGCTCGCCTGTCGTGCGCCCTCGGCACACGCCCAGGTGACTCTGGGCGTCATGGGGGACAGCCTCAGCGATGAGTACGCGAACAACGGCCGCCCTTATGCCCAGAACTGGGTCGAGCAATTGGCGACTTTTGACAACGTCAATCTGGGCGCCAACGTCTCGAATCTCCCCCCGCGCTTCGTGGGCTACAACCAGAATTGGGCATTGGCAGGTGCCACAAGTGCCAGCGTCCTCTCGGGCGGGCAAGCGACCGGCCTGGCGGCGCAAATCCCCAACGCCGGCGGATACGGCATCGACTACGCCGTGTTCATGATCGGGGCCAACGACTTCTCGCCGAATAGCGCAGCCTATGCAAATATCTACAACGGTGCCTGGACGACGACGCAAATCAACAATTACGTCAGCTCAGTCGTCGGCAATATCAGCACGGCACTGAATGACATTCTGCCCACCGGTGTAAAGACCGTCGTGGCCACCGTGCCCGACTACGGCATTACGCCGGCCGTGCAGGCGGCATTTCCCGATGCCAGCAAGCGACAGCTCGTCGCCAACGTCATCGCGCAAGTGAACGCCGGCATCAAGGCCACGGCCCAGGCCGATCACATCGTGGTTGCCGATCTTTCGGCGATGATCGGCGCCACGTTCGGCACCGAGGGGAACTTCCGCACCACGGTCTCGATTGGCAACGTGCCGATCAACCTGACGCAATCGACCAGCAGTACGTCATCGCAGGCCGGTTTCTGCGCCGATGGCATTCACCCTTACACGACGCTCCAAGGAACGCTGGCCGATCTGCTCGTGCAGGCGCTCGATACGGGCTACAACGCCGGCATCCCCCTCTTTAGCGAAGCGCAAATCCTATCGCATGCCGGGCTCACGTACGGCGGCTCGGACACGCTCGCCGCGCAGATTGGCCCTTACTCGAATTATGTAATCAGCTACGCGGGCTCACCGCCGATCGCCGGCGACACGAACCACGACAACATCGTTAACAGTCAGGATATTGCTCTCGTTTCGAGCAATTGGCTGCACATCGGCAGCAATCTCGCGGGCGACGTGAACGGCGACGGCATCGTGAATATCCAGGATATCGCCCTGATGTCGTCGAACTGGCTGCATACCGGCCCATCGGCAGGCAATGCGGCGGCTGTGCCCGAGCCGGCGACGCTGGGCCTGGCCCTGCTGACGGCCGGTTTGTTAACGATGGCGCGCCGCCGCAAAAACTGACGAGACGCGAGAACCGTTGACCGTCTACGCCAGAAGTTCCGGAATCACCCGCGCCGGTTCGACCGTGGTCAGCCGCTGGTCGAGCCCCTGGAAATGATACGTGAACCGCTCGTGGTCGAAGCCCAGCAGCTTCAGCACCGTGGCGTGGAAATCGCGCACGTGGACGGGGTCGCGGACGATGTTGTACGAGAACTCGCACGTCTCGCCGTAGATCGCGCCCCCCTTCGCGCCGCCGCCGGCCATCCACATCGTGAAGCAACGCGGATGGTGGTCGCGCCCGTAGTTGTCCTTGCTCAGGCCGCCTTGCGAGTAGATCGTGCGGCCGAACTCGCCACCCCAGATGATTAGCGTGTCTTCGAACAGTCCGCGGGCTTTCAGATCCTGGATCAGCCCATAGCAGGGGCGATCGATATCGCGGCACTGATCGGGCAGCCGGCCGGCGACGTTGCCGTGCGTGTCCCAATTGTTGAGATAAATCTGCACGAAGCGCGTGCCGCGCTCGATCATTCGCCGCGCGAGTAGGACCGAGTGGCCGAAGCTGCCCGGCTTGCGCGCCGTCTCGCCGTAGAGCTGATACGTCGACTCGGGCTCGTCGGCCACGTTGGTCAGCTCAGGCACACTCGACTGCATGCGGAACGCCAGCTCGTACTGCTGGATGCGCGTGTGCGTCTCGGGATCGCCCACCTGCTGGTAGTTCAGCTCGTTCAAGGCCCGCAAACCATCCAGCGTATCCCGGCGCACCGCCGACGGAACGCCCTGCGGGTTGTTGATGTACAAAATCGGGTCGCCGCCGGCGCGGAAGGAAACGCCCGCATGCTCGCCCGGCAGATACCCGGCCGACCAGAGGCGCGCCGAAATGGCCTGCACCTGCTCGGTATTGGTGGGCTTGGCGACTAGCACGACGAACGTCGGCAAGTCCTCGTTCATCGAGCCCAACCCGTAGGAAACCCACGAGCCGAGGCATGGCCGGCCCGTGATCTGATTGCCGGTCTGCATGTAGCTGATGGCCGGCTCGTGATTGATCGCGTCGGTCTTCATGCTGCGGATGAAGCAGATGTCGTCGACGCATTGCGACAGGTTCGGCAAGAGCTCGCTGACCCACATGCCGCTGCCGCCGTACTGCGCAAACTTGAACTTCGAGGGCGCGATGGGAAAGCGCTTTTGACCCGAGGTCATCGTCGTGAGCCGCTGTCCCATGCGGACCGAGTCGGGCAGGTCCTTATCGAACCATTCCTGCATCGTCGGCTTGTAATCGAACAGGTCCATCTGCGCAGGGCCGCCGACCATGTGCAGGTAGATCACGCGCTTGGCCTTCGGCGCGAAGTGCGGACCGATCGGGATATGCCCTGCGCCGGGGCCGGCCGAAGTCGCCGCCGCGGCACGCGACAATCCACCTCCCAAGAGCGAAGCCAAAGCCGCCGAGCCCAGCGCGTTCGCCCCGCGCGTAAAGAACTGGCGGCGCGTCTCGCTACGAACCCAATCCTCGAAAAGCGGATGCATGGAAGCCTCGCGCAAAAGTAGTCAGTAGTCGGTATTCAGTAACCAGTAGCTAGTAACCGACAGCCAGGAATTTCTTCGCATTTTTACTGACTACTGGCTACCGACCACTGACTACTTATTCAGTGTCTCGTCCAAATTCAGCAATTCGTTCGACAACATCGTCCAGCCGGCCAGGGTGCTCGGATCGAGCCCGGCGTCGGGCTTCGATTCGCCGAACGTGATGACTTGTTTCGCGTCGTCCACGTGGTCGCGGTAATAGGCCGTGAGCGCGGCCAGCGATTTCTCGACCACCGGCCGCTCCTGGTCCGTAAACGTGCGGCTCAGGATGCGCCGCGCCATGAAATCGATCCGCGCGGCGTCCGAATCGCCTCCTTCGCGCAGCGTCCGCTCGGCCAGCCGGCGAGCCGCCTCGACGCATTGCGGATCGTTCAACGTCGCCAGCGCCTGGAGCGGCGTGTTCGTACGCTCGCGTCGCACCGTACACTGCTCGCGGCTGGGCGCGTTGAAGATCTCCATCGAGGCCGGCGGCGCCGCGCGCTTCCAGAACGTGTACATGCTGCGGCGATACAAATTGTCGCCCGAGTCTTGTTTGTAGTCGCGAGTGTTGCTGCCAATCATGGCCACCGCCTCCCACACCCCCTCGGGCTGATACGGTCGCACGCTCGGCCCGCCCAGTTTGCGCACCAACAGGCCGCTGGCGGCCAGGCCATAATCGCGCACCATTTCGGCATCCATGCGGAAGCGTGGGCCGTGGGCCAACAAGCGGTTCTGCGGATCGGCCTGCAACTTTTCAGGCGTGGTGGTCGCCGCTTGCCGGTACGTGGCCGACAACACCAGCTCGCGGAAGAACCGCTTCACGTCCCAACCGTGATCGCGGAACTCGAGCGCCAGCCAATCGAGCAACTCCGGGTGCGAAGGCAGCTCGCCGGCCACACCGAACTCGCCAGTCGTCTTCACCAGGCCGGTGCCGAAGACTTCCTGCCAGAAGCGGTTCACCGTCACGCGCGCCGTAAGCGGATGGTCCGGCCGCAAGAGCCACCGGGCGAAGCCCAAGCGGTTCTTCGGCAGCTCGGCGGGGAACGCGGGCAGAATATCGGGCGTGTCGGCCTTCACTTCGTCGCGCCGCTTGTCGTAATCGCCGCGATAGAGGATGTAGGCCATCGGCGAGGTGTCGCTCTTCTCTTGCGCGACGTGCGCGATCGTCGCCCGGGATTTGATCGCCGCCTCTTTGGCCGACAGCTCCTTCTTGTGCGTCGCGAGCTGCTGATAGTTCGCATCCATGGCGTCGAGCCACCAGCCGTACAGCTCCTCGACTTCGCTGGGGCTGCGTCCTTCGGCAGGCTTGGCGACCAGGTACGCGGCGCGTGTAGCCGTTGCCAGCTGCGCTACCTCGCCCGGCTCGAGGGCGCGGTTATAAAGCCGCAGATCCTGCAACGATAAATCATCAACACGTGCGCCCGTGCTGCGCTGCGCCAATTTCAACGGAACGCTGGTGCGAATCGTGCCGGCCAGGCTGTTGGCCGTCACTTCCACTTCTTGCGGCGCGCCATCGACGTAGATCTTCACGCCGGCTGCCTTGGCCGAGCCGTCGTACACGACGCTGACATATTGCCACTTGTCGGCCTTGAGCGCCGTCTTGCCGACGACTTTCACCGCGTCCTCGGGCCATTTGCTGACGATGTGCGTCGCCGGCCGACCGCGATCGAGCCACATGTCCCAGCCGCGGTGGCCGTTCGCCTCGTCCATGCGCGCCACCATGGCGCCGCTGAGGTTATCCTTCGGCACCTTGACCCAGGCACTGCACGTGAATGGCTGGTCGCGTTCGAAGTCGCCAGCTCCGGCGACTTCCATGACGGTGTCCGCCTTGCTCTTGAAAGCTTTTTCCGCCGTAACGCCGGTGTCCCACGCCGGCTCGCTGCCGAGCAGCACGGGGCGCGGCTGACCACCGATCGACACGGCCAATACATTGCCAGCGCTCTCGCCCAGCGGCGCGTAAAAGGCCAGACCGGCCGTGACCAGTCGAGCTTCGATCGTGGCGGGCGCGGCTTTCGCCAGCCACGTTTCGAATTCACCGCGGGCCGCGGCGCGCCGCGCGTCGATCTGTTGCTGCGCGGCCGATAGTTCGCCGGGCAGCTTTTCCCACGCCTGCCGATCTTCGGCGGTCGGCACCACGACCGTGGGCGGCGTGTCCTTGACATTGCCGTCCATCGCCCTTTGCGTGGTGTTATTGAAGAACGCCGCCATCTCGTAAAACTCGCGCTGCGAGAGTGGATCGAACTTATGGTCGTGGCACACCGCGCAGCCGGCCGTCATGCCGAGCCATACCTGCGAGACCGTCTCGGTGCGGTCGCGGTTGTAGAGCACCAGGTATTCTTCATCGATCGCCCCGCCTTCGCTGGTCGTCATGTTGCAGCGGTTGAAGCCCGACGCCACGAGCTGGTCGAGTGAGCGATTCGGCAACAAGTCGCCCGCCAATTGCTCGATCGTGAACTGGTCGAACGGCAGGTTGCGATTGAAGGCGTTGATCACCCAGTCGCGATAAGCCCACCCTTCGCGATAGTTGTCGAAATGGATGCCGTGGGTATCGGCGTAGCGCGCGGCGTCCAGCCAGTAACGGCCGCGGTGCTCGCCCCAGGCCGGCGAAGCCAGCAAACGATCGACATACCGCTCGTAGGCGCCGGGCGACGTGTCCGCGACAAACGCTTCGACGTCGGACGGCTCGGGCGGAAGGCCCGTAATGTCGAGGCACGCCCGGCGCGCCAATGTGCGGCGATCCGCCTCGGGCGCCGGTTTCAGCCCCAGAGATTCCAGCCGGGCGAGGATGAAGTTATCGAGCCCACCCCGCGGCCAGGCTTTGTCCTGCACTTCAGGGAGCGATGGCCGGGCCGGCGCGATGAACGACCAGTGCGGTTGATATGCGGCGCCCGCCGCGATCCAATCCGTCAGTAGCTTCTTTTGCTCCGCCGACAACTTCTTATGCGACGCCGCGGGGGGCATCATCGTGTCTTCATCCGTGCTCGTGATCCGCGTCACCAGTTCGCTCTCCTCCGGCTTGCCGGGCTGGATGGCGCCCCTTTCGACCGCCGCCTCGCGACGATCCAGCCGCAGGTCGGCCTTGCGCGAGGCGCTGTCCGGGCCGTGGCAGGCGAAGCAGTTCTCCGCCAAGATCGGGCGAATGTCGCGGTTGTAGCCGATCGGGCTGGCGGCTTTTGCGGTGCTAGCTACCAGAACCACAACAAGTAATGCCCGCAGCGAAAAACCGACGGGCAGCGGCCCACGTGGCGTCATGTCCGATTCCTTCGAGGAGCGAAAACAGGCGGGATGCAGGCAAGCGGCGGGCGAGCCGACCAGGATCGATCCCGATGAAATCGAGAATTCGGTCCGCCGGTCGGAAAACCGCCCCCGTCGAATCAGGCAGGATTCTGGCAGGTCGGCGGGCTCGGCACCCGCCCCCCGATTGTAAACAATCGCCAGGCCGAGGGAAACAATTTGGTCGGCCAGACGTTGGCCAGACGGGTCATCCCTGGCCGTCGGCGGGAAGACGCCCGGCGCCGTGTTTCCCCGGTACCCGGCATTTCTACCTGAATATGGCGGAGATGCCACGCGAGGGAGTAAACTTCAAGTAGCCAGGATCGTCGTCAACGCAATCGGCCCTCTTGGTGGAACCTGCCACGGCCTCTTGGTATTTGTAGTCGCGGGGATACGAATCGCTTCCCGACACGGGTCAGAACTTGCTCATGAATGGCGGCCGCCCGATGTTCGCTTGGTGGCCGGCCACCACGGCTTGAAGTTCGGACGAGCCAAACACAGATGACCGCGGGCGAACTCTTTAAGCGCGCCACGTTTCGATTCGGTCTCGGCACATTGCTGGTCGCCGTGACCCTGCTCGCTCTACTGATCGGCTGGCTGAGACGGCCAGAACTTGTTCATCTCGAAAGTCGGACGTTTGGCGATCCCGACTACGACATCACGGTTACGGAGCGCAAGCGGGTCGGCAACATCTCGACGGTCTGTGTGAATCACAAGAAAGGCTTTTCGGTCGGTTCCGCAATGTTCGTTGCCAAGGCATTGTGCAAGATCGCAAAGGCGAGGCATGCCGAATACTTCGTGATGCTCGAAGAGCACGAGGCGCCCGACGGAACCCGGCTCATGCAGGTCGGCTTTACGAACGTGAAGAACGCCGACATCAAACGCGAGTTCGGTTCGCAATTCAGCAAACTGGACGATCGCGGCGAGCCGCGTCGCTATTCGAGCAAGCACGATCTCGAAGATTTCTTTGCCGTGGCCCCCGCCTACGAAGCGCGCCCCTGACACCCTGAGTGTCGGCGGTCGTGACCGTGCAACGGCAATCGGCTCTGTCCGAATCGCCGCAAGCGACCTTCGCAGGCCGAACAGGCTGACGCTTGTCGAGAAATGGTCGACGGCCTTGTTACAGTCCGCCCTCAAGCGGCCGCGGGCCCTTCGAAGAAACGTTGTTCATGCCCATGCCGGGCGGTAGATTGAAAACTGCCAGGGGGTCGGGGGCGACCCGCGAACCCGTTTCGCGCCACAAGTCTTCTCACGGTCATTCCGCGAGATGTGTGCCAACTGCACGACAGCAATCACAAGGAGTCGCGCCATGAAACTTCCTCATCGCCGCGCGTTTCTCGCCGAAGTCGGACAGGGAATGATGGTGGCCACGATCGGATACGGCACCGCGCTGGAGCTAGGGCTTACCCCCGCGATGGCCGCCGACGTCCCGTCGCGCATCTCCTTTGGCCCGCGCGAATCGCTCGTGGCTTTGATGCAAGAGACGCCGATCGAGCGACTCTTGCCCTCTCTGGCCGATCAGCTGCGCCGCGGCACGTCGCTGCGCGAGCTGGTTGCGGCGGCGACCCTGGCTAACGCCCGCGCCTTCGGCGGCGAGGATTACATCGGCTTTCACACGTTCATGGCGCTCGCGCCGGCGTTGCACATGAGCGAGCAACTGCCCGAGCCGATGCGCGCGCTTCCGGTTTTGAAAGTGCTGTATCGCAATACCGACCGCATCCAGGCGCGCGGCGTCGCGCAGAAAGATACCCTGCACCCCATCGAGGCAGGCGCCGAAACAGACCCGACGGCGGAACGAATTCGCGACGCGGTTCGCAATAAAGATCTGGCCCAGGCCGAGCGGCTGCTGGCCGCGGCGGCCGGTCGCTCACCTCAAGAAGCGTACGACGATCTGTTGCCCGTCGTCGCCGACGGCGTGGAAGTGCACCGCACGGTGCTGGCGTACCGAGCCTGGGACCTGCTGGACCTGGTGGGTCGCGAGCACGCGCTGACCATGCTTCGACAATCGCTGCACTACTGCGTCGACAGTTGCAAGCCCTCGTACAACGAGCGTTTCGCCAGCTTGCGCGACTTGATTCCCAAGCTGCTCGATCAGTATCGGCTGGTCGAGCGCGAACCCGGCACGCGCGTCGCCGAGGATGGCTGGCTCGCGTCGATGAGCCAAACGCTGTTGACCAGCACGCCCGACCAGGCGGCCGATGCGATTGCCGCGGCCCTGGCCGAGGGCATGTCTGCCGATTCGGTGGCCGACGCCGTGGCGCTGGTGGCGAATCAATTCGTGCTCCGCGATCCAGGCCGCAGTGCTCGCAACGCGCAGGCCAACAAGCCGGTGGGCAGCGTCCACGGCGATTCGATCGGCGTACACGCCTCGGACTCGGTAAATGCCTGGCGAAACATCGCGCGCGTCAGCAATCGCAAAAACAGCGTCGTAAGCCTGATGCTCTCCGGCTGGCAGGTGGCCAGTGATCGTGCGTTCGTTCCGGAGTTGACCAACGGGCAATCGCAACCGGCGCCCGAGCAGGTCGAAAAGATCAAGTCGCGCGATCAGGCTTCCTTGATGGCACAGCTCGACGATGCCATCCGGCAGCAAGATCAGGCGCGGGCTTGCGCCGTCGTACACCTTTACGGCGAGCAGAACTACCCCGCGGCCGACGTGCAACATCTGCTGTTGCGTTATGCGATCAGCGAGGACGGCGCTCTGCACGCCGAGAAGTATTATCACACCACGACCGAGGAATTCGCCCGGGCGAGGCCCGCATTCCGCTGGGGTCAATTGACGGCGCTCGCGCGCGTGACAGCCAGCGAGTATGGCCAGCCGGCCCCGGGCATGGCCGAGGCAAAGCGTCTGCTGAACGTGTGATTGTCCGCGGCGCGACTGCGGCAGTCCGGCCGTTATCGGCGACGATAGCGATCTGCTCGCGGCGGCCGGCGCGAGCGGCGTGCGCAAACTCCACTTGTGTAGGATCGATGTTACGCCAGGCGTGAATCGGTTCGGCGAGAAGCGCTCCGTGACAATCTGTCCGCGCTCATCGCGCACACATCGCGTCATTCTGTCGCGAGTGAAAGTAACGGTTGTTCATTGATGCGACAAAAATGCGCCCCGATGAGATTCTGACAAACATGTTAGTTTGCATGGCGCACGGTGTTTTTACACCTCTTCCTGTTGCGTTTGCACGACGATCGTGCTTCTAATGCGCATGTGGCAGTCTTTAGTTCGGGAGTACCAGCCATGTCGCAAGCAACGCGCGCTTCGGTCATTTGCCTTCTCTTCCTTCTTGTCCCGTCGTTGATTGCAGCGACAAGCGCCGCTGTCGTGCCCGGCGATAAAACGGCGCACATCGATGTCTTCGCCAAAGATGGGCAGTCGCATTTCGCGTTGCACCTGGCACCCACCGTGGCGCGGCCGACGTCACGACCGCGCGACGTCGTGATCTTGTTCGATACGTCCGCGAGTCAGACGGGCGCCTATCGCGATAAAGCGCTCGCCGCGCTTGATGCACTATTGGCCGGCCTGCGTCCGGTGGATCGGGTTCAACTTTTCGCCGTCGATTTGAACGCTATTCCACTTATCGACCATTTTGCGCCGGTGGCCGATGCCGCGGCGCGCCGGGCGCTAGCGGCTTTGCGCGATCGCGTGCCGCTCGGCGCAACGGATATGGAAGCCGCGCTTGCCGCGACGACGGCCGCCTTTCCTGCGAAGACGGATCCAGCCCGCGCGCGCGCCGCGGTCTACATTGGCGACGGCATGAGCACGGCCAACCTGCTGGCCAGCCGCGAGGCGCGTCCGTTAGTCGATCAATTGCGTGCCCGGCAGGTTCCCCTGACAAGCTACGCCATCGGTCCGCGTTTAGATGTCTCCCTGTTGGCTTGCCTCGCCCGGCAGACCGGTGGCGTGCTGGCCGTGGATGGCGAGAATTTCACGAGCGGGCAAATCGGCAACTGGCTGGCCGCGGCGGTGCAGACTCCCGTGATCTGGCCCGCCGCCGTTGAATTGCCCTCGTCGCTGCACAACCTGTCCGGCAATCACGGCCTGCCGTTGCGATTTGATCGCGATACGATCCTGCTGGGCGAAGGGACCCTCGCGCAAGCCAGTGCCGTGAAGATGCAAGCCGACGTCGGCGGCCAAATCCAGACGCTGGAGTGGAAGCTGGCGCCCGTCCCATCGAACGGCGATTTTGCTTTTCTGGAAGCCCTCGTTAAGTCGGGCCGGCAAGACGAAGGACTGAGCGTTCCGGCATTGGGCAGCGAGGGGCTCGCCGAGCTCGGCCGGCTCTCGCTGATGGATGCGCACGCATTGAAGCAGCTTGGTCATGTCGCCCTCGCCGCCGGCGATGCGGAGCAGGCGAAGCGGTTGGCCAACGAAGCCTTGTCGATGAACACCGCGGACGCCGAAGCCGAAGCCCTCTTGCGCGCCGCTCAGCATGCTGGCGAGCCCGGCGCCGCCGCTCCGGATATCAAGTTCAGCTTGATCGGGACCGATGCCGACGACCCGAACGGCCAAGCAGCCGAAGCCGGTAATAACGACGGCGGGCTGCTGGATGCGGTGGATCGCGATCGGCGGGTTTTGCAGCAGGCGATCCAAACCGAGGTGCGGTCGGCGATCAACGACGCGCGGACGCACATGACCGAGGCGCCGGAATTGGTGACCGACAACTTGAAGCT